>NZ_JCAXEX010000010.1:0-35075 GCF_059758555.1 Solibacillus sp. GQ1
AAATCAGTGGGTTTTTTGTTATAAAATACTTTTTCTCTCTTTAAGAAAAAAATACAAATAATATAATATTCCGAATTATTTTACTTTTTAAAGAATCTTGACAGTGATGTCCCTCGGAGGTAACCTTACAATAATATTCTTTTATAAATAGGAGGCATTCTTAACAATGTGGGAAACAAAATTTGCTAAAGAAGGTTTAACTTTTGATGATGTACTATTAGTGCCAGGGCACTCTGAAGTGTTACCGAAAGATGTTAATTTGTCTGTAAATCTAACTGACAGCATTAAGTTAAACATTCCGCTGATCTCTGCAGGTATGGATACTGTAACCGAATCAAAAATGGCAATTGCCATGGCTCGTCAAGGTGGAATTGGTATTATTCATAAAAATATGAGTATTGATGAACAAGCAGAAGAAGTCGAGAAAGTAAAACGCTCTGAAAACGGCGTTATTACAAATCCTTTCTTCCTTACACCAGAACATCAAGTTTTTGATGCAGAGCATTTAATGGGCAAGTACCGCATTTCAGGTGTCCCTATTGTAAATAACATGGAAGATCAGAAATTAGTGGGTATTATTACAAACCGTGATTTACGCTTCATTTCAGATTACTCATTAAAAATTGATGATGTAATGACAAAAGAAGATTTAATCATTGCTCCTGTAGGGACAACTTTAGAAGATGCAGAAAAAATTCTTCAGCAATATAAAATTGAAAAGTTACCGATTGTTGATGAAGCAGGAAAGTTAACTGGCTTAATCACAATTAAGGATATTGAAAAAGTAATTGAGTTCCCAAATGCTGCTAAAGACAGCCACGGCCGATTAGTTGTAGGAGCGGCGGTTGGTGTTTCTAAAGATACAATGATGCGTATTGCGAAGCTAGTGGAAGCGCAAGTGGACATCGTTGTAATTGATACAGCACACGGTCATTCTCAAGGAGTTTTAAATACAATTAAAGACATTCGTGCAGCTTACCCGGACTTGGATATTATTGCAGGGAATGTTGCAACAGCTGAAGGAACACGTGCATTATTTGAAGCTGGTGCCGATGTTGTAAAAGTAGGAATCGGTCCTGGTTCTATTTGTACAACTCGTGTTGTAGCAGGAGTTGGTGTACCACAAATTACAGCTGTTTACGATGCAGCATCAGTTGCCCGTGAATTAGGTAAAACAATTATTGCTGATGGCGGTATCAAGTATTCTGGAGATATCACAAAAGCTTTAGCTGCAGGTGGACATACTGTAATGTTAGGTTCATTATTAGCAGGAACATCTGAATCTCCTGGTGAAACAGAAATCTTCCAAGGACGTCGCTTTAAAGTGTACCGTGGTATGGGTTCACTAGGTGCAATGGAAAAAGGTTCTAAAGACCGCTACTTCCAAGAAGATGCGAAAAAGCTTGTACCAGAAGGAATTGAAGGACGTTTACCATACAAAGGACCTTTAGCAGATACAATTCACCAATTAGTTGGTGGTGTACGTGCCGGAATGGGTTACTGCGGTGCACCGGATTTAGAACACTTACGTGAAAAATCACAGTTCATTAAAATGTCGGGTGCAGGCTTACGTGAATCACATCCACATGATGTACAAATTACGAAAGAATCACCAAACTACTCTTTACAATAATTACTAGGAAACTTTCAAACGTTACTATCGTCAAATTGGAGATAGTAACGTTTTTTTATTAATAGAAGGTCACATACAACTACTTATGTATGATAAAATGACGTTAGACAAGAATAAAAATTTGGAGGTAGCTTTGTGAAGAAGGTAAGAAAGCAAACGGTATTAAGCATTGTCTTAATTCCGATTTTAATACTTAGCATGCTGGCGGTGACACCTGCTAAGACAAATGCGGCGACGGATTTAGGGTTAACGGTAGATGCGGCAATATTAATTGATGCAGACACAGGGAAAATTTTATATGAGCAAAATGCAGAGACAGCTTTAGGTATTGCAAGTATGACGAAAATGATGACAGAGTATCTATTACTTGATGCAATCGAAGAAGGCTCAATTTCATGGGATCAACAATATAATGTATCAGAGTATACATATAAAGTTTCCCAAAACCGTTTATTAAGTAATGTACCGTTACGTGCTGATGGTACGTATACAATTAGAGAGTTATATGAAGCAATGGCAATCTATTCTGCAAATGCTGCTACAATTGCGATTGCAGAAACAATTGCAGGTACAGAAAAAGAATTCCTTAAATTGATGGATAAAAAGGCAGAAGAACTTGGCTTAGAAAATTACAAATTTGTAAACGCAACAGGTTTAAATAATGCTGATTTACAAGGCATGCATCCAGAAGGTACTGGTGAAAAAGATGAAAACGTCATGCCTGCTCGTTCTGTAGCAAAATTAGCGTACAACTTATTAAAAGATCATCCTGACATGTTAGAAACAGCAAAAATTCCGAAGAAAATATTCCGTGAAGGAACTTCGGATGCAATTAGTATGTCCAATTGGAACTTCATGCTACCGGGCCTTGTATATGAATATGAAGGCGTAGACGGGTTAAAAACAGGGACAACAGATTTTGCCGGTCATACATTTACAGGTACAGCTAAACGCGGTGATACACGTTTAATCGCTGTTGTTATGAAGGCAGTGGATTCAAAGGGTGTAGGCTCTTATAAAGCACGTTTTGATGCGACAGCGAAGTTATTTGATTATGGATTTGGTCAATTTTCGAAAGTAGAACTTCTTCCAGGTAACTACGTATTTGAAGAGCAAAAAACGATTCCTGTTACTAAAGGGAAAGAGGACTCTGTTAAAATCGGTTTGAAAGAGCCGGTTTCTGTAATGGTTAAGACGAGCGAGAAAGATTCATACGTTCCGACATTGACATTGGACAAGAAAGAAATTGAAGCAGGAATCGAAAAAGACCAAGTAGTAGGACAGGCTGTACTTGCACCTACAGAAGGCAAAGATTTCGGCTATATTGATGGCAATCCTATTGTAGCAGATGTCGTGACGACAGAATCGGTAGAACGTGCAGGGAAAATATCATTAATGTTCCAAGGTATCGGAAGCTTTTTCGGTAATTTATGGAATGGTGTGTTTGGATTTGCAGGTAATTTAATTAAATAATGAGTGGGCCTTTCTATAAGTAAATACTTGTAGAAAGGCTTTTTTTTTCGTCTAAGGGAATTTTTCGATTGGGACAATTTGTCGATAAACCATGCAAAACATACATTGATACATGGAGGGATTAATCATGTGTGGAATATCAGGTTGGATCGATTACTCGACTCACTTAGTAAATGAAGAATCAATGATTAAAAAAATGACGAGGACGCTTTTACACCGTGGTCCGGATAGTGAAGGATACTTTATAAGCAAACATGCTTTACTGGGCCATAAACGGCTCGCAATTATTGATTTAGTGACAGGTAATCAGCCGATGACTCGCGGCGAATTGACAATTGTGTATAATGGCGAGGTTTACAATGCAAACGAGCTTCGTGAACAGCTTAAAAATTTGGGCCATTCCTTTTATACAACATCCGATACAGAAGTTATTTTAATGGCGTATGTTGAATGGAAAGACCGCTGTATGGAGTACTTAAATGGGATATTTGCTTTTGCCGTATGGAATGAGCAGGAGCAATCACTATTCCTATGTCGTGACCGGCTAGGCGTAAAGCCGCTGTTTTATTATGAGCTTCCGGATGGGCTATTGTTCAGTTCTGAAATAAAAGGGATACTGGCACATCCTGCTGTGAAGGCAGAAGTTGATGCAGAAGGGCTTGCCGCATTATTTAGTCTTGGCCCATCACGTATTGTAGGGCATGCCATATTTAAAGGGATTAAAGAAGTTAAGCCCGCATACGCAATGATGGTGCGAAGCGGTTTCAGGAAAAGTTGGCAGTACTGGGACATTGAAAGTAAACATCATGAACATTCAGAGGCAGAAACGATTGAAAATGTCCGGGAACTCGTAACAAATGCAATTATTCGTCAACTAATAAGCGATGTGCCGCTAAGTACAATGCTATCAGGCGGACTCGATTCAAGTATTATTACGGCGGTTGCTGCACAACAACTTGCAAAAGAACAGAAAACATTGGCGACTTATTCCGTAGCATTTGAAGAAAATGACTATCATTTCATAAAAAACTCATTTCAAACATCACAGGATGAATTCTGGATCGGAAAAATGCAACAGGCATTTCAGACAAAGCACCGACAAGTAACGTTGACCCAACAAGAATTAGTAGATGGTTTAGAACAGGCAATGCGTTTAAAAGACATGCCGAGTATGGCGGATATTGATAGCTCATTTTATTTATTCTGTAAAGAAATGAAAAAAGAACATACTGTGGCGCTGTCGGGTGAATGTGCTGATGAAGTATTTGGTGGTTATCCATGGTTTTATGAAGGGAAAAGAGAAACGCTTTTCCCGTGGCTTCGTTCTACAAAGGAACGTGAACAGTTATTTAAATCAGATTGGCAAAAACGCCTGCAGTTGCCGCAGTTTATGCAAAGTACTTATGAAGAAGCAGTAAAAGGGATGCCATCATTTATAGGGACTAAAGAAGAGCAGGAACGCCAGCAGCTGTTTTATTTAAATAACCAGTTCTTTATGCAGACGTTATTAGAAAGAAATGACCGGATGACGATGGGTGCAAGTATGGAAGTCCGTGTACCGTTTGCCGATCATACAATAATTGAATATGTATGGAATATTCCTTGGGAAATGAAAAACAGCGGCGGAATGGAAAAGGGGATTTTACGAAAGGCGTTTCAGGATATTTTACCGAAGGAAGTTGTGGAGCGTAAGAAAAATCCGTATCCCAAAACGTATCATCCTAAATATACAGAACTCGTTCATCAACGGTTAGAGCAAATTTTACGGCAGAAGCACTCAGTTCTGCATGAATTATTCGAGAAGGAGCAGTTAGAACGATTGCTTGCTACAAATGGTCAATCGTTTCAAATACCTTGGTTTGGCCAGTTAATGGCGGGACCACAACTCATAGCATATTTTATACAATTACATGATTGGGTCGAGCAATATCGCATCAATATTATTTCAACGTAAAGAGACGTTTCCATACGGAACGTCTCTTTAAAAATCCCTTTCTATTAACTTTTAGAAATCCCCCAAATTTCCATTAGCTGATGGATGTTCGGTTCAATATCATGAAGTTGCAAATTACCAAACCCTAATAAAAATGTTCTTTTGGAGTAATGCTGCTCTGTTAAATAATAATTTGATAACGGTAAAATATGAATCCCGTGCTTGCGCGCGACCTGTTGAAGTTCCCGTTCAGATTCCTTATGACGGAATGCAACAAGAATGTTCGTACCGGCAGCATCACCGGATATTGTTATTTGAGAGTAATGATTTGAAAACACTTCAATACATTTATCGTGCTTTTTACGGTAAATTTTACGCATCCGATTTAAATGTTTGGCAAAGTGTCCGTCTTTCATAAACTTCGCTAAAATATGCTGTTCAAACCGAGGAACTGTAGAAGAGTAGTAATTAAAATGCTCCTGATAGCGTTGAACGAGTGTTGGCGGCAGGACAAAAAAGGCAACACGCAATGATGGCATCAATGATTTAGTAAAGGTACTTAAATAAATGACCCGGTCATTTACATCAAGTCCTCTAAGCGCTGGAATTGGCTTCCCAATATATCGAAATTCACTATCGTAATCATCTTCAATAATAAAACGGTCCGGTGTTTTAGCTGCCCAATTTAATAATTGTGTCCGTCGATTAGCTGAAAGAACCGCACCAGTCGGGAATTGGTGTGAAGGTGTTATGTAAACGACATTTGCATTTGATTTCTGTAATTGTTCCACCACAATTCCATCTGTATCAACAGAAATCGGAATAGCGAGCTGACCTAATTGATGACGGGGAATAGGTGAATAACCTGGATTTTCAAAAGCAAGCTTTGAATCAACATCTAGAATTTTTAAAATCATAGGCAGTAATTGCTCAGTACCGGAGCCGATGACGATTTGCTCTGGCTGGCACTCGATTCCCCGTGATTGGTGTAAATAGTTCGCAATTTCGATACGCAATGCAAGCTCACCTTGACGTTCCCCTGTCTGAAGTAGATGTTTGAACGGTTTATCGAGCACGTCTTTTGCATATTTTCTCCATATCGTAAAAGGAAAAGCTTCCTCATCAATTTTTGCAGAAGAGAAATCAATTTTATATTTCGTAGTTTCCGCTGTTTTTTTTATTTCATTGTTCGATAGATCACTTTGGCGGTAAGGTAATGAATCGATCTCTTCAACAAAATAACCGACACGCGGTTTTGACATAATATAGCCTTCCGCCAACAGCTGCGAATACGCAAGCTCGACGGTTGTTTGACTTATATTGAAAAAATCCGCAAGTTCCCTTTTGGAAGGAAGGCGTACACCAACAGCTAGCTGGTTGTTAGTAATTGCATTTTTTATGCCAATATACAGTTGTTCATATAGTGGAATCGTATGGTCCTTATGAAGCTGAAAGAAAAGCATCTTCTTATCCTCCTTATGTAACCTTAATGAAATTTCAATTTTAATTAATATTGAAAGTGTCAGAAAAGTATAGCACGATGTAGAAAATTAGTGAATGTTTTCGCCGGAACTTGCAAATGTATATGGTTTTATAGTACAGTATGGTTAAATTTATAAATGAATTCGATGATAGGAAGTAGTAGCAAGCCCGTTTTTTTTAGAGAGTCAGCGGTCGGTGGAAGCTGATAAAAACACTTGTGAATCCGTCCTTGAGATGCTTTTTCCGAAATTATAGTAGGTGGAAGCCGGCTTACCAAAGTCGTTAATTGTTAAGAGGAATAGATTTTTCTATTCAATTAGGGTGGCAACGCGGGTAGCTCTCGTCCCTTTCATAGGGATTGAGGGCTTTTTTGTATTTATTCTGCTAATACATTAACGCGTTAAAGTGCTCAGGATCATCATTTCATAAATATTAGGAGGAAAAATTATGTTAGATATTAAACGCGTCCGCGACAATTTTGAAGAAGTAAAGCGTATGCTTCTTACACGTAATGAGGATTTAGGAAATCTGGATAACTTTGAAAACTTAGATACAAAACGTCGTGAATTAATCGCCAAAACAGAAGTATTGAAAGCAGAGCGCAATAAAGTGTCTGAACAAATTTCTGTTATGAAGCGCAACAAAGAAGATGCATCAGAAGTAATTGCACGTATGCGCGAAGTAGGCGATGAAATTAAAGCATTGGATGCCGAGTTAAATGCCATTGAAGATGAATTTAAAGATATGATGATGCGTTTGCCGAATATCCCGCATGAATCAGTACCTGTTGGCACAGAAGAAGATGATAATGTGGAAGAGTACACTTGGGGCGATGTGCCGGCATTTAATTTTGAAGCAAAAGCACATTGGGATATTGCCAAAGAATTAGATATCGTAGACTTTGAGCGCGGAGCTAAAGTTACGGGAAGCCGTTTCTTGTTCTATAAAGGTTTAGGCGCACGTTTAGAGCGTGCTTTACTGAACTTCATGATGGATCTTCATTCAGATCAGCATGGCTATACAGAAATGCTGCCACCGCAAATCGTTAACCGCGATTCACTGACAGGTACAGGCCAATTACCGAAGTTTGAAGAAGACGTATTTAAATTAGTTCGTGAAGAAGATGAAATGGATTATTACCTGATTCCAACTGCTGAAGTACCGGTAACAAACTATTACCGTGATGAAATTTTATCAGCGGATATGCTACCGCAAGCGTTCTCTGCATTCAGCGCTAACTTCCGTTCAGAAGCAGGATCTGCAGGTCGTGATACACGTGGACTGATCCGTCAGCATCAGTTCAATAAAGTAGAATTAGTTCGCTTTGTTAAACCGGAAGAATCTTATGAGCAACTTGAAATCTTAACTGGTCATGCTGAAAAGGTATTACAACTTTTAGGTTTACCATACCGCAAATTAAAAATGTGTACAGCAGATTTAGGTTTCACAGCTGCGAAGAAGTACGATTTGGAAGTATGGATTCCTGCTCAAAACATGTACCGCGAAATTTCTTCATGTTCAAACTTCGAAGATTTCCAAGCGCGTCGTGCGAATATCCGTTTCCGTCGTGAAGCAGGTGCAAAACCGGAATTCGTTCACACGTTAAATGGTTCAGGTCTAGCAATAGGTCGTACAGTAGCAGCAATTCTGGAAAATTACCAACAAGAAGATGGTTCTGTTGTTATTCCGGAAGTGTTACGTCCATATATGGGTGGACTAGAAGTCATTACTGTAAAATAATTTAATCTAAATTAAAAAGTGTGTTGAATCAATAATTTCAACACACTTTTTTTCTTTTCTGCGCTAAAATATTTCAGGGAATTTAGTAATTTATTTTACAAAGCGAGAATATTTTGTTATATTCGAGAAAATAGGATATTGGATACAATATTTTAAGATTAATAGAATTTATTGAATAAAGTTTCTAAGAACATCATATTTTGCACGTGTAATATGTTGTTCAAGCAATTGGCATGTAAGCTCAATGTTATCGTTAGCCAAAGCTTCCACCATTAAATCATGTTCACTAATAGAAGTGGCAATTTGGTTAGGTAAAAGATGTGGTGTTTGCTGAGGGAAACCGGTCCACAAATTTTCAATAATGCTATTTAATTTCCCCCAAGGACAATCTTTTATTAACAGATGATGAAATTGAATATTAAGTTGAATATATTCATCTGTATCATCTGTTTTCTTCATTCTCTCGTTAAGCTCACGCAATTGATTTACTAGTTGTGGTGACATCGTTTTCAAACTTTCAGCAGCAGCCATTGGTTCAAATTTAGCTCGTAAAAAATAAATCTCTTCCAGTTCGTGGAGTGTAAATTGTTTGACGACAGCCCCTTTATGCGGCTCAACTGTGACATAGTCTTCAGCAGCCAACTGTTTTATCGCTTCCCGGATCGGCATTCTGCTAACGTTTAATGTTTTCGCCAATTCATCCTGTACCAGGCGTTCGCCAGGCTGCAGCTGCCCTTTTATAATCGCTTCGCGCAGAATCCGGTAAATTTTAGAGGGTAATGTTTCAGCAGTTAAATCATGATCAAATTTCATATAAAACACCTCATTATGTGTTGTAATTTGGATCCAATATACAATATACAGAAAAACTATGCAAACTTTAAAGAGGGATGTTGTCATGGAACAACAAATTCAGATTGGATGGGATGAAGTAAGGCTCCCGCACCCTGTTTTTGAAGGGGATACAATTTACTCCTATACAGAAATATTATCAAAAAAAGAAAGTGCTAAACGAAATAATGTAGGAATCATCGAAGTGAAAACAACCGGCTACAACCAGGACGGGCAAATTGTCATTCACTTTAAACGCACGATGATGATTTATAAAAAGGACTTTGCACCAAATATTACGAAGCCTTTGATCGATCAAGTAATCTTACAGAAAGGGAAGTGAACGAATGGAATATATTCAAGTTTCATATGAATATGAAGAGAAAATTGCGATTGTTACATTAAACCGACCGGAAATGCGTCATGCATTTAACACGGAAATGGCGAAGCAGCTGTTAACTGTATTTCAGTCATTCAATGAGCAGCCGGTACGCGTCGTCATTTTAACTTCCTCCACTGAAGATGCCTTTTGTTCAGGCGCGGATTTAAAAGAGCGTAAAGGGATGAGTGAGTCCGCGTGGACGGAACAGCATCACTTATTTGAACAAATGTTCCAGGCAGTAGCCAATTGCAGGCAACCTACCATTGCTGCGATCAATGGCTATACACTTGCAGGAGGGTTTGAACTTGCATTGAATACGGACTTAATTGTTGCCGGTAAAAATGCAAAGGTAGGGCTAACCGAGGTCACTCGAGGTATTATGCCGGGCGGAGGAGGAGCACGATTGCTGCCAAAACGTGTACCGCTCCATATTGCAAAAGAATGGCTATTTACAGGGCGGATTGTCTCTGCAGAAGAAGCACAGAACGCAGGGTTATTTAATCGAGTTGTCGAATCTGAAGAAGTAATGAGTACCACACTTGAGTTAGCAAAAGAAATTGCAGGCAATGCACCTTTAGGCGTTCAAGGCGTTAAAAAAGTAGCAGAAATTAGTTCATTGGAAGTATCTGAAGCATTCCGGATTGAAATAGAAACGTACAACGAGGTTATCGCTTCTGTGGATCGAATGGAAGGTATTTTAGCCTTCAACGAAAAAAGAAAACCTAATTTTATTGGACGGTAGGAGGATCTCAGATGATGTTAACAGAGAATCTGGCATTTTTAGAAGAACTTCGTGAAGGTGTAAGAGCAGTTTGCAAACGTTTTGATGGTGACTATTGGCGGAAGTTGGATGAGATCGACGGATATCCGACCGAATTTGTGGAGGCTATTACTCAGGCTGGCTTTTTAGGGGCTTTAATACCAGAACAATATGGTGGTTCCGGTTTAGGAATATTGGAAGCATCGGTAATTTTAGAGGAGATTAATCGTTCAGGCGGGAACGCGGGTGCGTGTCATGCACAAATGTATACGATGGGAACGATTTTACGGCATGGTTCTCCTGCACAAAAGGAGAAATATTTGCCGAAGATTGCGGACGGGTCACTTCGTTTACAAGCATTTGGGGTGACGGAACCTAACACTGGTACTGACACAACAAACTTAAAAACGTTTGCGAAACGGGATGGCGACCATTATATCGTGAATGGTCAAAAGGTATTCATTTCCCGTGCAGAGCATTCGGATTTAATGATTTTATTAGTGCGTACAACACCGAAAGACCAATGCGTTAAAAAGAGTGACGGCCTGTCCGTGCTAATTGTTGATTTGAATGAAGCAGTTGGAAATGGATTAGAAATACGGCCAATTAAAACAATGATGAACCATGCGACAACGGAATTATTTATCGACAATTTAAAGGTGCCTGTAGAAAATTTAATTGGCGAAGAGGGAAAAGGATTCCGCTATATCTTGGACGGAATGAATGCCGAGCGGATTTTAATTGCTGCGGAATGTATCGGTGATGGACGCTGGTTTATTGAACGGGCAACGAATTATGCAAAAGAACGTGTTGTTTTTGATCGTCCGATAGGTCAAAACCAAGGAATACAGTTTCCGATTGCCCAGGCGCATATCCATATTGAGGCGGCAGACTTAATGCGTATAAAAGCTGCGGAACTTTATGATCGCCGGCAAGCTTGCGGGGCAGAGGCCAACATGGCGAAGTTACTTGCTGCAGATGCATCATGGGAGGCGGCCAATGTAACGATTCAAACTTATGGCGGCTTTGGCTTTGCCGCAGAATATGATATTGAGCGGAAATTTAAAGAGACACGGCTCTATCAAGTAGCTCCAATTTCAACAAACCTGATTTTATCATACGTCGGAGAACATATATTAAAACTTCCAAAATCTTATTGAGGTGAAAATCATGCACTTTCCAAAGCAAGTTGAAATTATTGAAGTAGGTCCACGCGACGGTTTGCAAAATGAATCACGCTTTGTGCCAACAGAGGAAAAGAAAAAGTTAATCAAGCAATTATATGAAGCGGGCTTTCAGCGTATTGAAACGGCATCGTTTGTTCATCCAAAAATTGTCCCGCAAATGGCAGACGCACAGGAAATTACGGCATTTTGTAATGAACTGGGGATGGAATATATCGCTTTAACCCCTAATATGAAAGCACTGGAGCGTGCAATTGATGCAGGTGTACCGCAGATTGCGGTATTCGTCGGGGCGAGTGAGACATTCAACCAAAAAAATATTAAACGTTCCATCGAAGATTCTTTGGCAGAATGCAGCGAAGTGTTCCAGCATGCAAAAGCTCAGCAAAAGTTTATTCGTGGCTATGTGTCGATGTGTTTTAGCTGTCCGTATGAAGGAGCCATTTCCTATGAGCAAGTTAAGCGGGTTGTAGCACAATTTGTAAATGACGGGGCTGACGAAATTTCAATTGGTGATACGAATGGACAGGCAAATCCGCGCATCGTGTATGAACGGTTCAGCGCATTAAAAAAAGATTTCCCGGATACAACATTCGTGGCACATTTCCATGATACAAACGGTTTTGCCTATGCAAATATAATTGCCGCATTAAATGCGGGAATTGAAAAGTTTGATAGTTCGATTGCAGGACTTGGCGGTTGTCCGTTTTCACCTGGAGCTACAGGAAATGTAGCAACAGAGAAAGTGGTGGAGCTGTTTGAAGCGATGGAAGTTAAAACAAATATCCGTCAGGAAAAGTTAAAGGATGTGGCAAAGTTCGCTTACAGCTTAGTTTAAGGAGGGCTGAATTTGAAACCATTGCAAGGAATACGTGTTCTTGATATGACAACGAATATTTCAGGGCCGACATTAACGATGATTTTAGCTGACTTAGTAGCAGAAGTGATCAAAGTAGAAAAGCTGAGCGGTGACGAGGCCAGAAAGATGGAGCCTAAATTTCAACCGGTAATTTTCCACGAAGACATCTGCTGTTTTTATGAATTCCATTAGCTCAATTTTCGTTCCCTTATGTAACTTTAACAGCCGAAGAAAAAACGTTAAAAGGTTCTTATATCAAATATCATTACGCTTGATGAAATTAATGAAGGTTTTGATCTACTGGCAACAGGCGATAATTCCCGAATCATTATTAAAATGGATTAATGGAAAAAAGCAAAATAAAACGACGACACATTTATTCGGTAATGTGTCGTCGTTTTTGTATGGCAAGAAGTACATAAAGCACAATCCAAATACTAACGATAACCCCTACTAAACTGGCTAAATAACCAGCTGCCCCAAACGCATCGTATAACCATTGAAGAGGCGTCCCTTTTACAGGGCGATTTAGAAACATAAAATTCGTATGGAAATGTGCATTGTATATATAAACAGGCGGAACTGTGACTAGCAGAAATAATACAGCCCGCCAAATATCCGTAAAATTTGTCATCAGCTGCCTTTCCAAAATTAAAGCCGCTACAACTAATACAAGCAGTGCATGAAATATGAAGCTGTGGAAATGCAAAAAGCCGCCAACCGGATCAATTGTCCATCCGGGGAATAAAAGTGCAATCGCAGCTCCAGGCAAAGTAAGCGTAAATAATAAAGTAGCTGTAGTCCGAGTTGGGAAATAGGCATGCCAGCCAATAATGAAAATGCCAAAACCGCACAGATGGAGCGGGGGACTCCAATATGAATATTGATTTGTTACGAGTAAATAAAGTTGCTTTGCTACTTCTAATAACAGTAACAGCCAGAAAATCGATTTTAGGAAAAGATGTTGCTTTTCATGAGAAGAATAATGATAAAAATATAACGAAATTACTAAAAAACCGCCAATAAAAATAAGCCACACTATATGAATCGAATCAAAAATGGAAAATCCGTTCATTGCACACACCTTACTTTTCGGATTGTTGTTTTCTCGCTAACTTCTCTGCTTTTTTACGGTCGCGAAGCGCTTTGAAAAAGTCCGTTAAAATTTGTCCGCACTCTTCCGCCATAACCCCTTCTGTTACAGTACATTCATGATTAAAACGCGGATCATTGAGGAGACGGTATAATGAGTCGACACAGCCTGCCTTTATATCACGGGCCCCGTATACAACCCGTGGTACGCGTGACTGTAAAATAGCTCCTGCACACATCGGGCAAGGTTCAAGTGTAACGTACAAAGTAGTCTCTTCTAAACGCCAGCTGCCTATTTTGCTGCAGGCTTCTTGAATGGCCATGCTTTCTGCGTGTGTCAGTGCATTTTGAGTTGTTTCGCGTAAATTGTGTGCACGTGCAATAATCTCATCTTTATATACAATAACCGCGCCGATCGGTACTTCTCCAAGGGCAGCGGCTTTTTTCGCTTCTTCCAATGCTTCCTGCATGTAATGGTGATCTTTATTTTCGAGCATTCATCTATCACTCCTTAAATCCTAGTTTAGCATGCTAATGAATAGTTGGGCGACAAGAAATAAATCATGCTATGATGAAAGAAAAGTTTGAAGGAGTACAGCGATGAAGTCATTTCAAACCATAGAAGAAGTAAATGAGTATTTCGAAAATGCATTGGCTGATCTGGATAATGAGTATGAACAAAAATTGTTGACGATTGAGAAAAATGAACAACAAGTAACTATGACTTTGCACAAGCAATATGAACAGCAAAAAGCAGCCATTGCACAGCAGCATGAAGATGAAGAATACAAACTTAATCAAAATCGCGATCAAGCAATCGAAAAAATTGAAATGTTATTCGCAAATAAAAGAAAAGTTATATCGGTAAACTATAAAGTTACTTATGAAGAAGAACAAAAAAACTATCACGTCAATAAAATTGAACTTCTTGAGCAGAAACAAGCGGAAGAACGCAGGAAGTTTCAATTTTACAATAACAGGCAACAAGCTCTACTCTCACAATTTGAACAAGTGTCGGATGTGACAGAGGGAATGGAACAAGCAATGGATAGTTTACATCAGGAGTTAACCGACATCTTGATTAAATATAAACAGCAATTCGATGAAGCGGAACAGCTGTTTGAAGAAAGCTGTCATGGACTGGTACAACAGCGTGATGAAGCAATCGAAAACCTAATGGATAATGAAGCAGCATCACAAAGCCAGCTAGATGATCAGTTATTTGAGGCATTACAGGATCTATCTGAAAGAACAGAGAAACACTATGAGCAAATCGAACAAACCTTTATGAAAAAAGAACAGTCTCTTCAGGAAATGGCATTTGCCCAGCAACAAAAAATAAATGCTAATTATGATGAACAGCGTGAAAAGTTATTTGAATTACAGGAGCAAGCGCTCGCACAATTTGATTACTAGAAATTGGCTATGCCTTATTCGGTAAAATAGAATTGTTTGCTTTGTTGTCTAAAGAACGTTGTGATAAAATTAAAAGCATTGACTATAAAAAGAGAAGGAGCACTTCTAATGTCTGTGCCATTTATAACAGTAGAAGGTCCGATTGGTGTTGGGAAGACCTCATTATCTAAGGCCGTATCACAAACGTTTGACTATCATTTATTAAAAGAGATTGTAGATGAAAATCCATTTCTCGGTAAGTTCTATGAAGATATTAGTGAGTGGAGCTTCCAAACGGAAATGTTTTTCCTGTGCAATCGCTACAAACAATTATCTGATATTCATGAAATTATTGAAGCACAAGGGCCAGTAGTGGCTGATTATCATATATTTAAAAATTTGATCTTTGCAAAACGTACTTTAAAGCCGACTGAGTATGAAAAGTACGAATCGATCTATCGAATTTTAACTGCTGATATGCCAAAGCCAAATATGGTCATTTATTTACATGCAAGCTTAGACACATTAATGAAACGAATCGCTATGCGCGGTCGTGAAATGGAAAAGAACATTTCACGTGACTATATGGAACAACTTTCAAGCGATTATCATCAATTTATCGGACATTTTGAAAAGATGCATCCAGAAATCCCTGTCATCTCATTAAATGGAGATGAGCTTGATTTTGTGAAGAATGAAGAAGATTTAAAGTACGTACTACGACTAGTAGAAGAAAAGTTACAACAAAGGAGTTTGCATCAGAAATGAACTTAAGAGAGAAGTACAATATTCCTGCTAATGCAGTGATTACAATTGCAGGAACAGTAGGTGTCGGAAAGTCAACAATGACAAAAGCATTATCGCATAGCTTAAACTTCCGTACATCTTATGAAAAGGTTGATACAAACCCTTATTTAGATAAATTTTATGATAATTTTGAAAAGTGGAGCTTCCATTTGCAAGTATATTTCCTTGCTGAACGATTTAAAGAACAGAAGCGAATTTTTGAATATGGCGGGGGCTTTATACAGGACCGTTCTATTTACGAAGATACAGGTATTTTTGCGAAGATGCATTATGACAAAGGTACAATGACGCCGACAGATTATGAAACATATACAAATCTTTTTGATGCAATGGTAATGACACCGTATTTCCCGCACCCGGATTTACTTGTATATTTGGAAGGTCCGATTGATGATGTAATTGGACGTATCCATGAGCGAGGACGCGAGATGGAGCAGCAAACGCCTCATTCGTACTGGGAAGAAATGCACGGTCGCTATGAAGACTGGATTAACAACTTCAATGCCTGTCCGGTATTGCGTATTGATATTAACGATTACGATTTAATGAAGAACCCTGCACAAGTAGAGGATGTCGTAGCTCGTATCGGTTATATGCTTGAACAAACAAGCCATTTACGAAAATAATAAAAAAGGACTGATTTCTGTAGGATAGCGGAAATCAGTCTTTTTTATTTCGCCCAAACGATAATAAAAATAGGTGTCATAATGAGCAGAAAGACGAAGAAGCTCCATAAAACTTGCTTACTTGTCGTCATATTTTTAGGTTTTATACTGATGGATTCGTATAGCTCGTTCACTGCGCGCTGTTCCCTTTCATAAAGCATCCTCTGAAAAGAAGCGTAGTTATCGATATATGATGCCGGATTTTCAAAATGGAAGCGAATCGCACGTATATCATCCGTAACATCTTTATCTTGATGCATATACGTGATTGTAGGGGCAAGACCACCTGTCAGCCGGGCAGTAACTTGTATATCGAAGGTCTTCATCTTATAAGTTATTTGGCCACTTTCATCTGTTACCGATTCAATGAGCGGGTTGTTCAATATAGTTCCCCCCCCTTTCCTGTATTAGTAGCATTCCCAATATAAGTATATTTTTAACGACTTTAAAAAATATTGCGAAGAAAAAGTTGTATCGTTTATGCTTAAAGTAATTACAAATTTTAACGATTTGTAACATTATAGCAAAAAGGGGATGGAAATATGACTTTATCGATGATAGATCGCTTACAGGCACTACCAACGACAGCAATTTCCGATGCAACAGGGGGACATACGAATGTAGCATCAGCAATTAAACCGCTTGCCGATCACTTTAAAATTGCCGGACAAGCGAGAACGGTACGTCTGCCGGACGGGGAAAATGGTGCGGTACTGGAAGCAATAAGCCAGGCTGAAAAAGGGGAAATTTTAGTCATCGATGCTAAAGGTAATACGAATCGTGCTGTAGCTGGGGACTTTGTTATGCAGCTTGCGCAAGGTGTCGGTGTCCAAGGTTTTGTTGTGGACGGGGTTATTCGCGATATAGCAGCTGCAAAGGAAATTGATTTTCCGGTATTTGCATTAGGTACAACAGTAGCAGCAGGCAATAAACATGGTGGTGGGACAGTAGGCATAGCCGTGTCTGTAGGAAATGTGGCTGTTCAAACAGGCGATTATGTAGTTGGTGATAGTGATGGGGTTGTTATTATCCCTCAGGAGGATATTGAGCAGATTATTGAGGCTGCAGAAGCAAAAGTGGCAAAAGATGAAGAGCGGGCACATGAAGCATTATATAACGGGGAAGCATCAATCCGCGCATATTTAGCAAAAGTAGTGAAATAAAAAATGGCGTAGCGAATATATTGTTCACTACGCCATTTTCTAATTTTATTTTAAGTTCGCAGCTTGGTATTCAGCAAATTGCTTCTCGTCGAAACGTTTTTCCCATTTCGCCATAACAAGTGCTGCCAATGTGTTACCTACTACGTTTACAGCTGTACGAGCCATATCTAAAATACGGTCAATACCTGCAATGAATGCTAAACCTTCAAGTGGAATACCTACAGAACCTAATGTTGCAAGAAGTACTACGAAAGATACCCCTGGAACACCCGCAATCCCTTTAGATGTTACCATTAATACAAGCATTAATGTAATCTGTTCCATAATTGAAAGGTCAATACCGTACATTTGCGCAATGAAGATTGCTGCAATCGCCTGGTAAAGAGTAGAACCGTCTAAGTTGAATGAATAACCTGTTGGGATTACGAATGATACGATATCTTTCGGTGCACCCATTTTTTCTGTTTTTAACATAATACGAGGTAATACTGTCTCTGATGAAGAAGTAGTATAAGCCAGTAATAGCTCGTCCTTAATCATACGAATTAATTTAAAGATATTAATACCGAAAATACGGGCAGTAAGACCTAATACAACAATTACGAAGAAAATCATTGTTGCATATACTAAAATCGCCAGTTTTCCTAATGGTATAAGGGATTCTATACCGAATTTGGAAACGGTTACACCTATAAGTGCAAATACCCCAATTGGTGCGAATTTCATTACTAAGTTTGTGACCCAGAACATGGCGTCTGCAGTACCTTGGAAGAATGCGAGCACTGGTTTTCCGCGATCACCAATTGCTGCTACACCTAAACCGAAAATTACAGAGAAGAAAATAATTGCTAGCATATCGCCTTCTGCCATTGCATTTATAATGTTTTTAGGAACGACATCTACAATAATTTGGATTTTGCTTTTATCTTCTTCAGCTTCCGTTGTTTCTACATAAGAAGAAATATCAGATTTCTCTAATGCATTCATATCAATACCAGCACCTGGTTGGAATAGGTTAGCTGCTAATAAACCAACAACAATCGCAACTGTTGTAATAACTTCGAAATAAATAAGTGTTTTACCGCCAAGACGACCTAATTGTTTCATATCACCAGTTCCGGCAACACCAACGATTAGTGTCGAAATAATAATCGGTACTACGATCATCTTAATTAAGTTTAAGAAAATATCGCCAAGTGGCTGTAAGTATGACTGTGCAGTTTCGTTACCAAAGAACACAGCACCTACGATAACACCGAGTACAAGACCGATTAAAATTTGTGCGGCTAAACTAATTTTAAACTTTTTCAAAATATAGTTCCTCCTAAAAAATCAGATTCAGGACTAGCCTAAAACTAATTTTATTAGATACATACAAAATCCGACAAAATCCGACTAATCAACTTTACTAATAATTTCAGAATATAAAACTTGAATGAATTTTTTTATGTTTACTTTTGCTTTACGTTGCTCATTTTTCTCTATTTGATTCATTAAATAACGAATATCCGTCAAGTCAAAATAGCGTGGGGTATAATACTCAAATTCAGAGTTTGTATAATCGACAATTCCTAAATTTGCCAAGTTAATCATTGCAGCTAATATAGTGCGGCGTACACGTTGTTCAATTGCTTTACTTTCCTTTAAAATTTCATCCGGCGTATTTTTCGTCAGCATGGCAACACGTTCATATACTTCCTTTAATGGGGGAAGCGGTGCAATTTTATGCTTTTCGATTAATAGCTGTTCTATAATTTTGATAATATCCTCACTGCCGACTTCAGCGACAATTCCCATATCATTCAAGATGGATTGAATATGTTCCCGTGCCGTTTTTTTTGTATGTGTCACATCTGTAATATCAAAGTTTGTCAGAGACTGGCGAATAACTTGCAAGGAATTTCTTAATAAGTATTGCTCGGTTGTCCTTTTTAATACCATTTGTACTTCAACTTTATTAATAGGCTTATGAATGAAAAATTCAATTCCTTTTGAATAGCCTTCAGCGACCATTTCCTTATTAACAACTTGTGAGATCATAATAAACTGACCTTTGAAACCATTTTGTTGAAGGCGTTCAATTGTTTCAATTCCATCCAACTTCGGCATTAGTAAATCGATTAATACAAACTCCGGCTGCATCATTAAAATTTGGGGAATGGCATCCAGACCGTTTTTTGCCTCTCCAATAACAGCTCCGAGTTCACAGTCATTAATAATATTACTGAGCATCATACGGCTTGCTCGGTCATCATCTACTATAAAATAGCGCATTAGTAATTCTCCTTTTGAATATTTTTTGTAGGAATTTGCACTACAAAGCAAGTCGACGTATCACTTGTTACGTGAATATTTCCTTGAAGATTTTCAACAATTGTTTTTGTATGGGAAAGACCGATTCCTGTAGAACCTTGGCCCTGTTCATTAAACTTGGATGTATAGCCTGCATCAAAAATGATCGGAATGAGCGCTGCTTCAATACCAACTCCATTATCTTCTACAATAAAAGAAGTCATATCCTGGTCGACTACAACATTCAGCGTAATATATCCGCTTTCTTCAATTGCCTCCACAGCATTTGCCATTAAATTATTCAAAATAGCAAATAGTGCAATATGGTCTTTTGTTTGAAAATCATCTGGGCAAATCAGTGTAAAGGAAATCGATTTATTTAAATAGGTGGAATAATTTTCATTTGCTTCCACAATAAAACTTAGTAAATCAGACAATAGAAAATTTGACGGGTAGTTTCTCGTCGTAATTTTAGAGAGCCCGGCATGAATACGCTCATTGTCTTTTTTTACTTCATGGATTTCCTGGGCAATATGTAAAGCTTCAGAAGCTAGCTGCAATTCGTTTGATTTCAGCTTTTTGTAAAGCTGGTAACTGTTTGCTGTAAGCTGCTCAATTTGGTGCATCGTTTTTTGAAGATACAATGCTTCTACATATAACTCCGAATGAATCGTCATGAGCTGTTTCAGCTGTTTTTTCTGTTCCGACATCGTAATCATGCTGTAAATGCCTACAACAAAATAGCTGCGTAACAATCCAACGAGGATGAACAGCAAAAAAGAAGTAAACGTTTCCTGATCAGAAACAAGTAGAATGTCCGTTAAAACGTGTTCAATCGTGTTCGATATTACTTCAAATGCTGTTGCCAATAAACCGAGCACAAGCGGCTGTTTTTTTAACTCGTCCAGCGGAATTAGTTTGAAGCATAGTGCAAAAACTATATAAAAAGCACCGGCCGGCAAATGTTCAAAGATATGAGTAAGGAAGCTTTGTCCATAAATAAAAATATCCAGTAATGAACGACCGAAAATGACGATTAGTGCAGTCAATAAACCAGTAGATACAATCGGTAATGGACGAATCAGTAAAGCGAAAAAGAAAATAATGCTCCCTAAACCGAAACGAAAAGGTCCTTCTTCAAAAGGAATTATTTTAATTTCGCCACCAATAGCAGTCAATAAACCGACGAGTAGCATAAATAAGAATAATTTAGTTGTTTTAATATATGGCTGAGTCGATTCCAATTTTGATATACCGCCCTTTACATATATGACATAGTAATTAATTGTACAAGAAAGTTGTCTATAAATACAAAAAAGTACTATTTCCATCAAATAGAAATAGTACCTTAAGGTGAATTTAGATATAAAAAAACCGCTCAACTAATGTAGCGGATAAAAGTTCAAAAATGGAGGAGGTAGAGGGATTCGAACCCCCGCGCGGTGTTACCCGCCTGTCGGTTTTCAAGACCGATCCCTTCAGCCAGACTTGGGTATACCTCCAAAATATAAAATGTCTTTTCGACAAAGATTAATTTACCACGGAATGAGATTTGCGTCAATAATTTTTTCGGGAAAATTATAAGCTGATTAAATAGAGAAAACGAGAAATCCAAATTTATAGAGGATGTCTCGTTTTACTATTGATTTATTTTTTTGAGGCATAAACTTTATTCGATGAATTTTTTAAAAAGCTTAAAATATTTTCAATGAATGGTTCTGTTTTTTCGATTTGAGTCCAGTGCCCACATTCATTAAATACATGTAGTTGTGCGTGAGGTAGTAATTGAATTAATCGATAGCTTGTTTCTTCGATTGGAATCACTTGGTCATTCAGGCCATGGAAAATTAATGTTTCAATCTCAATTTGCTTAATCTGCTCATCTTCTAAAGCCATTTCATCTAACATTTTTTGACGCGGTTCCGGGAACATTGCCGAGAACGCATCTCTTACATCAGGGCGCATGCTCGCTTCATAGCGCATGCGAACAAGTTCCTCATTATTTGCAGCTGCTTGATCGTACGAGAACAATTTAATAAGCTCTTTCATTGTTTCTAAACTTGGTTCATAGCCCCACACACGGTCTAGACCATTAGAAATTGGATGCTTTGTGCCAACACTACCCATTAAGATTAATTTTTTTACTAAATCTGGTCTGCGATATGCGATATGAAGAGACAATGCACCACCAAATGAATTACCAACTAAATAAACGGGTTCATCAGCAACCTTTTCAATAAAGCCAATTAAGTGCTCCACCCATAGCTCAATATTGTAATTATTGTCTGCTAATTTATCTGTTTCACCAAAACCGATAACATCCGGCGCTAAAACTCTATACGATTCACTAAGACGTGGGATAACTAAACGCCAGTTTGCAAGTGCAGACACACCAGGTCCTGATCCATGTATTAAAATGATTGTTTCACTTCCAGTACCTTCTTCATGATAGTGTGTGTTAACACCATTGATATTTAAATAGTTTGAACTAATGTTCAATTCAGCCACTCCTTTTTTGTTAATTGTATTGAGAATTAATTAGAAAGAAGAAAACAAGGTCCATCTTTCTAATAAGTTATATTTCTAAGGTTTAACAAGTTCTCCAGATTTAATAGGAGTACCATATTGGAAGAATTCCTGCGGTAAGGTAGAACCATGCCAAATAATAGATTTTTCTAAATCTTTACCTTTCCATTCCACAGTTCTCCAAGAAGGATCAAAAATTTGATAGCCTGGGTCACCGAATAATTCTACACGGTTTCCACCTGGTTCCATTACATACAAGAATGCAGCTTGAGTTACGCCATGCTTACCTGGACCGGCTTCAATATTATAGCCAGCTTCAATTAATAGGTCTGCAACATCTGATAAATGCTGAGGGAATCCGTACCAATAGCAAATATGGTGCAGGCGACCTGATTCACCTAATGCATCGCCCATAATTGCAATGTCATGAACTAAATTACTTACACTTAACCATGCAGCTATGGAAGAATCGTCGTCCGCTACGATGCGTTCACGTAAGTTAAAACCAAGCACCTCTTTTAAGAACTCAACGTTTTTGTCAGTATCGCTTGCTAATAAGTTGATATGGTCTAAGCGACGAACCGGCACACCGCGATTTGGACGTTTTTGCGGGCGATTTAATAATGGTGTTTTTTGGTCTTCAGGGGCTTCATAATACTCAACATCCCATAGAAGCTCAATTTTATGACCGTCTGGAGTTGTAAATTGGTATGCACGACCGTGACCGACATCTCCTTCAATCCAACCAATCCCATATCCAGTTTTTTCGATTTCAGCTACACGGCGCTCTAATGCTTGAGCAGAAGTAGCTCTTAAAGCAATATGACCTAAACCAGCTTCTTCATTTTCTGTAATGATTAACGTGTTATGGTAATGATCCTCGTAAGCACGCATATAAACTGAGTTACCTCGACGACCTACTTCATCCATACCAAGAATATTTTTGAAGAATTCTACCGATTCCTCTAATTTAGGGCTGTAAATTTCAAAGTGTGCAAGTTGTGCAACGTCAAACATAGGCTCTTTTGTCATATTAAATTCCTCCACTTTTCATAAGTTTATTTTTTATAGTAAAATTCATAGTTTTGAATTTACCAAGTCGGATGTCCTTTGAATCCAAGAATTGCGCTTCCGTATCCGGCCATTGCATCTTCGTATTGATGTGTTGGGTGAGCAGCAACGGTAAGAATATCTCGAACAAATCTTTCTGTTCCATCACTCTTGTAGACTGAGTTACCACCAAGCGTGATTAAAATACGAGTGGCCATTTCTGCAGAAGTTTTTGCAATATAGCCGCGAATTGCAAATAACTGTTCGCGTTCTTCTTCATCTAAAACGCGGATACCCTCATCCTGGTAACGGTGTAAGCGATCTGCATAATCTTTTGCTAAAGCTTTTAAAGCAGTTAGTTGTATATTTAATTCTGCAAGTGTCCGCTGTGCCGTACCTGCATTTTTTTCATTTGTATTATTGTTGAAAATACGAACACGATGTTCTGTTTTTTCTTTAAAGTTTCGTATTAAGCGTTCCACACCACCAATTGCTACATGTGAGAAACCAGCTAAGAAGAATGCAAGATAGGGAACATTGAAAATTTGGTAATCCGGTTCGTAATTGCCGTCCGGTGCAGTTGCCCCATTCACTACTCGAGTTACCGGAAAAACATAATTTGCTGGAACGTAGACATTATCTAACTTTACAGCGTTGCTGCCTGTTCCCCGTAAACCTAGGGAATCCCAGTTTTCAACAATTTCAAAATCTTTTTTATGGACAATAAACAGGCCAAATTCTGGTTCTGTCCCATCGTGCAATTGATGAATAGCGCCTAGTGCAACCCAGTCGCAGTATGGAATGCCGCTGCAGAAGTTCCATGTTCCTGATATACGATATCCTTCACCATCATTTACGACCTTACCAATCGGAGCAAATACATCGGCCATTAATTCCCCAGTGCCGAATAGCTCTTCCCGACCTTGTTTATCTAAAAAAGCTGGCCAAGTTTCATGAATAATAGCAAAGTATGTTAACCATGCTGCTGAAACATTATAGTTCGCTACAGTTCGGATAATATCCCCAAATGTATAGTAGTCTAAATCTTGCCCACCATATGCTTTTGGTCTAAGTAACTTGTGGAAGCCGGCTTCTTTTACCTTTTCCATGACTTCATCCGGTAATTTTCTATCAAAATCAGTTTGATCTGCATATTTCTCTGCTAACTCACCTACTTCTTTTGCCTTTTGGAGTAGTTCTTCACGATTCAATGTCTTTTCAAGAAGTGCCAAAGAATTAATTGTCATATAAATCCTCCTTTTTAATTTGTAAGCGTTATCACAGCATCTTGTCGTACTGGTTATCTATTATTATAATTATCTGAATTTATTGAGATAGCTATTTAAAATGCGGAAAAATGCTTTTTTTTAGAATATTTAGACTAAATGTGTTTTGTTAGGGTTGGGGGAATGAGTAATAATAGTTATTTAACGCTCTATTCATGCTGTTAATATTCTTTACTGATTTAAAAAAAGCCTTAGAAAGTAAAAAATGCTACTTTCTAAAGCTTTAAGAACTTTTAAATTCATGGTAAGGGGGACTTTAAAATATAATTTGGTTTTTAACTTTTAATACTTTTAATGCCATATAGACAGAGAAAAGGCGCTTTGTATCATCTAAGCCAATATTTAAAATTTCGCTGATTTTAGATAAGCGGTACCTTAATCCACTAATAGACATGGAAAGAGCTTTCGCGGTTTTATTGATATTAATGCCATTCTCAATATAGGTATAAATCGTTTTTGTTAAATCGTAATCTTTGTCTATCTCCAATAATTTACCTAATTGTTGCATTACAAAGCGATCGATTAGAACCTCGTCTTTAATTTGGAAAAGTACGCCTTCAATTTCCAGATCTTCATAGAAACAAATATGCTTTTCTGGGTTTTTTGCCTTTAACGCTGCCAATGTCTCGTTGTATAAAATATTGATTTGGCTCAAATCTTCTATAACCGTACTTGCTCCTATATAAAATTCGTAACTTTTAAAACGACGTAAGCAGTATTTTAGTAACTGGTTTATAAATGTGTGGGGCACTGTATTTAACCTTTTAAATGTTGGATATTCAATTAAGATAATGAGTTTATCGGTCTTTTGCGAGACAAGGGCATTAATATTTCTTTCATTTAAAAATAGGATAATTTGTCTGATCAACTCTTCGTTTACTTCTATTTCATCACTAATATTAGAATGATTTAATGTTCTTTCTAATGTAAGCAACCAATACGATTCAGTAGGCGGAAAATTGAGGTAATGAGCAATTTTATAAATTTCATCTTGCTCTAATTTACCATCCAATACATCGCTTAAAAAACTTCGCTTTATATTCTGTTCCGTACCAATTTTAATATTTTCATTTAGTAAAATGACAGATGCTGTTAAAGCAGTTTTGTCGATAATCATGTATTCTAATTCCGTTGGTTTTTTCCCCGTCTGATATATAAATGAACAATAACCTTTAATTTGCTCTTCAAAATAAATAGGGGTTCTAAGTATTCCCAGTTCAGGTGTAATAGTTATAAATTCAGTAGTATCAATATCAATTTTTTCCAACTCAAAATCAATCATGACATCTGCTGATTTTATAATCACTTCATTCGTCTCGTTTTCAATGAATATTGGTAAACCGGTTGATTCATTTAATAGATTGACGATTTTTTGGAGCCCTTGCTTTGATAAAAGTGCATGGGTTAATTTTCGTTGAACTTCATTTGCTTGTTTTAAATAATCACGCTCTATTTTCAGTTTTGCTGTTATTTCGTCTAGCTCTTGAATTATGCTAGTTGACTGGTAATAGCTGTATTCGTGTTCTTGATGACCCCATTCTTCGAGAGGCATACAAATTACTTTACATTGCTCATACCCCATTGCACGACACTCCACCTCTTTTACAAGAATGGTCTTTTCTAATACCGTGGATAAATAGCCACTTGCATAACCACATAGTGTATGGCAAATTGGACGATCACTTAAGTTCCCATCTGCCAAAAACTCATCGGCCTCAAAAGAATTCTCCCAAATAACGTCTATTTTTTTTAAATAATTCTTCTCATCATAATGAATGTCAGATACGCTTACTCGATCAACATAGCCGTGCAACATATGAAATTTTGTACCGCCTAAAATCAATTCCAGCTCATCCTCGTAGTGGTATAACTTTGCTTTTCTAGCATCGCTAACACCACAATGCCAACCATATCGAACAAAAACGCCTTTCGAGCGATCTTCTCCTATAATTGACAGTAGTTCTTTTTTTAATGCTGTTCTTGCAGTAGTTGGAATTGTTATCATTCGATCATAAAATGCTGTTAAAGCCTCATCTTTAGGTAAATGAAATACGTCATTTAAATTTTTTCGCTTTAAATTCATAATGATCCCCCTGGCTTAATTAAGTTTTTTAAACGATTTACGCTAAAAAAATTCAGAATTAGCTATTTAATGTGTGAATATTCTTTCTTTTCACTATGCTATCATTTATTTGTGAAGTTCTAAACGCTGAGTTTTTTGGACCTAGGGGGATTTATGTATTGAAAGTTTTAACCTGTAAAGTGTGGAAACTAATTTTCCAGAATTGTTTCCATTTCAAATTTTTGAATATTTAAAATAATATCATCTATTAAAAGACAGGTAAATGCTACTTTCAACTTAAATTTGAGAGCGTTTACAAATTCTATGTCTTACTAGTTTTGACAAAAGGAGGATTAATGAATGTCGAATTTAAAAGTTGCTATTTTAGGCTCAGGTAATATCGGTACGGATTTAATGAAAAAAATAATGCGTTCATCCAACTTAGAATTAGTAGCAGTAATTGGTATTAATCCAGAATCAGATGGTTTACGCAAAGCGCGTGAAGCTGGATTTCAAACCTTTCACACAGGGTTAGATGGATTTTTGGATGCCGGTGTGAAAGTTGATGCTGTATTCGATGCGACAAGTGCCTATACACATATAAAGCATGCTGAACAATTACGGGCACATAACATCCGTGCCATTGACTTAACTCCTGCAGCAATTGGTCCGCTGATTGTACCTACTGTTAACCTTCATGCTCATCCAAATGCAGACAATGTAAATATGGTGACATGTGGAGGGCAAGCGACAATACCGATTATTCATGCAGTTTCCAAATTATATAATGTCGAGTATGCCGAAATCGTGGCAACTATTGCAAGTAAAAGTGCGGGTCCTGCAACTCGTGCAAACATCGATGAATTTATAGCGACAACTTCGCGGGCAATCGAGCTTGTAGGTGGTGCTAAGAAAGGAAGAACCGTTCTGATTTTAAACCCTGCGGAACCACCGATTATGATGAATGACACCATTCATTTATTAGTGGATCGACCTGTAGAGGAAGATACTCTTTATGAAGCGCTAGTTCAAGCGGAACAAGCCGTTCAGCAGTATGTTCCCGGCTATCGTCTTAAGTCGCGCCCATTTGTGGAGGGGAATCGAATTTCAGTATTTTTAGAAGTTGCGGGTGCTGCAGACTACCTACCTGCTTTTGCTGGAAACTTAGATATTATTACAGCGGCATCGATTAAAATTGCCGAGGAATGGGCGAAGTCAAAAGCATTATTATAACGGGAGGGATTACTGATGAAGCGAGATGTCATACTAACAGAGGTCGCTTTACGAGATGGCAGTCATGCGATGCGTCACCAATTCACAGAAGCCCAGGTGCGTGCTGCAGTTGCTGGTTTAGATGCAGCAAATATACCTTATATCGAAGTTGCACATGGTGATGGATTAGGTGGCTCAACGATTCAATATGGCCGCTCTTTAACAGATGAATTCAAATTAATTGAAGCGGCAGTAGAAACAGCAAAGCATGCAAAAATTGCGGTGTTATCATTACCTGGTATTGCAACGAAGCCGGATATTAAGCGAGCAGCCGATTTAGGTGTTTCGATGGTACGTGTAGCAACACATGTCACAGAGGCGGATGTATCTTTAAAACATCTTGCTTATGCGAAAGAGTTAGGCTTGGAAACAGTGGGGTTTTTAATGATGTCGCATATGGCAGAGTCAAGAGCAATTGTAGAACAGGCAAAAATTATGGTAAATGGCGGAGCAGATGTCATATATATTGTAGATTCTGCGGGTGCTTTATTACCAAATCAAGTAATGGATCGCGTACAGGCGTTAAAACAGGAAATTGCTGTACCGATAGGATTCCACGCGCATAATAATTTATCTTTAGCTGTTGCAAATTCATTGGCAGCAATTGAAGCCGGTGCTGAACGTATTGATGGTAGCATTCGTTGCTTAGGTGCGGGTGCCGGTAATACGCAAACAGAAGTTTTTGTTAGCGTACTAGATAAAATGGCCATTCAAACTGGGGTGGACCTTTATAAAATAATGGATGTTGCAGAGGAAATCATTGCGCCTATTTTACCGCAACCACAAGAGATTACGAGAGGCAGTCTTGTACTTGGTTATGCTGGAGTGTATTCAAGTTTCTTATTACATGCCCAAAAAGCAGCTGAAAAGTTCGGGGTTGATTCACGGGATATTTTAATGGAAATCGGTAGACGAAAAGCTGTAGGTGGCCAGGAAGATATGATTTTGGAAGTTGCAGCAGAGTTACAGAAAGCTTAATTAGAAATTGGAAATTATATTCAAATATACAATCTTAAATTTAAATGAGGAGGTTATAAAAATGGATGATCGTTTATTTAGAGATGCAATGGGGAAGTTTGCGACAGGTGTTACAGTAATTCTAACAGAAACAGAGGGTGAGCCACATGGTATGACAGCTAATGCTTTCATGTCTGTCTCACTTACACCGAAATTAGTTGTTATTTCAATTAAGGAAAATGCACGTATGCTTGCTAAGATTCAAGATTCAAAGAAATTTTCTGTTAACATATTGGCAGAAAATCAAGAAGATATTTCAAAAATATTTGCTGGGCAAATTAAAGACCAGCAAGTTTCATTTGAACGTTTAGCAGATGTTCCTGTTATTCCAGGAGCATTAGCACAAGTTTCGTGCGAGGTATCAGCTGAGTATATTGAAGGTGATCATACATTATTTATCGGTAAGGTAAATGATATTACGATTACAGATGGCGATCCATTGCTATACTTTGCAGGTAAATATCGTAATTTAAGTACATTAGTAGAGGCTTAATCTATTAAAAATAAACTTAGATTATAGAAAGGTAGGTTGTTGGATGAAGACGCATTTTATTAATAGTCAAAATTTGCACTTGATTCAAAAACAGGCAACTTCTTGCGTAATGGCACTCGGTTATTTTGATGGGATCCACCTTGGACATCAGCAAGTGATAAAGACAGCTCGTGAAGAAGCGAGTAAGCGCGGACTACCATTAGCAGTAATGAGTTTTCGTCCACATCCTATCAATGTTTTATCTAAGGGGCAAAGCATAGTACCGCACTTAACAACTCCTTGTGAAAAAGAAAAACGGCTTAAACAGCTTGGTGTTGATTTATTTTATCTGGTGGATTTTACATTGGCGTTTGCTGCGCTCACATCTAGTCAATTTGTAGAAGATTATTTAATGAAACTTGATGTTGTCCATGCAGTAGCAGGATTTGATTTTTCCTACGGTGTGAAGGGTGTAGCTAAACTCTCGCAAATAGTGGCTGATTCCAATGGGGAAATTACGGTTACGAAAGTAGAATGCATTGATTATGATGGTGAAAAAATCAGCTCAAGTGCGATTCGTCAACGTTTACTTGCGGCCGCTGTTCATGAAATCCCCCACTTCTTAGGAGATCACTTTAATTCCAAGGTGCATTGGGACGGTAATAAATTTCAGCAAATTGAAAAGACAATGTTGCCATCTGCAGGTATTTATAAAGTAATTTTAGAACTGCCGAATAAACAATTAAGAACATATATTTCAATTGATGCAGCAGGTCAAATCCAACGAATGGAACGGCAAAGACGTCTGCCAAAGGGGATTTTTTCTATTCACTGGTTGCAGCAAGTTGAAAAAGCGGTTCCATCAAAAGCAATTTAAATGAAAGGAGTAGTGAATATGACAGAGGGATTGATGTCAAAAGCTATAGAATTATTAGATAGGGCTTATGAAAAGCATACTTCCGTTTCAGAACCTCTTTCTATATTAAACCCTCTGATGACAATTGATGAGGCTTATGCAATTCAGATTCAGAGAGTTGAAGCAGCTACAAGCAAGGGTGAAGTGATTTCAGGGAAAAAAATTGGCTTAACATCTTTAGCAATGCAAAATTTACTAGGAGTGGACCAGCCAGACTATGGGCACCTTTTTCACTCAATGGAAGTTCCGAATGAAGGCATCGTTTCACTTAGTAAACTGTTTCAACCAAAAATTGAGGGTGAAATTGCCTTTGTACTAAAAAAAGATTTAGTAGGACCAAATGTTACAGTTGAGGATGTTTTAGATGCGACAGATTATGTAATAGCGGCCATTGAAATTGTAGATAGCCGAATTAAAGATTGGAAAATAAGTCTTGTAGATACAGTAGCGGATAATGCATCATGCGGATTATATGTACTAGGGTCAAAGAAAGTTAATGTGAACGATATTGATTTAAAAGCAATTCATATGGAACTTATAAAAAACGATGAATTAATTAATGATGGAAAAGGGACGGATGTATTAGGGGATCCAGCATTTTGTGTTGCTTGGTTAGCGAATAAATTACATGAATACAACGTTACATTAAAATCTGGTGAAGTCATTTTATCTGGGGCTTTATCTGCTGCTGTTGTAGCAGAGCCTGGTGACAAATTTACAGCATCATTTAATACGCTTGGTGAAGTGAAAGTCCAATTTATCAAGTGAAAGTGATGATGTGAAATATTTAAAGGACATTCTAGAGTATAGTTCTGCTAGCGTTGGGAAAATTTAATTGAAGCAATTCATTGCAATTTGATAGCTTGCTTAGTATACTAATACTTGCCGTGCTAGATGGGGAGGTAGCGGTGCCCTGTAACTTGCAATCCGCTCTAGCAAGATTGAATTCCTTTTCTGAGGCTGTCCGTATTGTTTGGTCTGCCTTTTGCACGTAGTGTTGACGGTTGGGTCCTGCGCAATAAGTACCCATGAACCATGTCAGGTCCGGAAGGAAGCAGCATTAAGTGGTATCACTTATGTGCCGCGGGGTAGCCTAACCCGAGCTGGCGACAAGAGTAACGCTTATGTGCGGCAGTCGAAGAAAGGTGCACGGTATTAAATTACCATTTCAAACGCATCCATCATTTATTGGTGGGTGCGTTTTTTATATGAAAAAGAGAGTTTATTGCCCTCATTTCAAAAGAGATTATACGTAGTTTATGCTATACTTAATGTATGTATTTTTAAATGGAAGGGAGAGGGGAAAGGTTGACATATCAAGCGTTTTATCGTGTTTATAGACCCCAGTCATTTAGAGAAATGTCAGGTCAGACACATGTAAAGAGGACCCTTCAAAATGCTCTCCTCGCAAGCAAGACAACACATGCCTATTTATTTTCCGGTCCTCGAGGAACAGGGAAAACGAGTACAGCTAAAATTTTCGCGAAAGCATTGAATTGTGAAAATGCCCCGGCAAGTGAGCCATGCAATGAATGCCCTACATGTCTAAGTATTACTGAAGGTTCACATACAGATGTAATCGAATTTGATGCTGCTTCCAATTCAAGAGTGGAAGAAATGCGTGATATTATCGAAAAAGTCCGTTTTGCCCCGGCAAATGCGCGTTTCAAAGTGTACATTATAGATGAGGTGCATATGCTTTCTACGAGTGCATTTAATGCATTATTAAAAACACTTGAGGAACCACCTGAACATGCGGTATTTATTTTAGCGACAACTGAGCCTCACAAGCTACCAGCAACAATAATTTCCCGTTGTCAGCGATTTGATTTTAAACGACTTTCTTCTATAGATATAGTAGAGCGTATGAAGGTTGTATTGGAAGATATCGGTATGGGTTATGATGAGCAGGCATTAAAAGCAATTGCTCAAGCTGCAGCAGGAGGTATGCGTGATGCATTAAGTTTACTTGATCAGGTTGTTTCATTTAGTAATGAACACGTTCAATTAGACGATGTACTTCTTGTAACTGGTTCTGTAAGCCAAGATGCATTTTACGATATTGCGATTTCACTACAGGAAAAGGATGTTGCCCAAGTATTAGGCAGTGTCGAAAACTTAATTGCAGATGGAAAAGAACCATTACGCCTTGCGGAAGACTTTATTACTTTCTTCCGGGATCTGCTTCTATTAAAAACAGATGGTACGTTAGAGGAATTATTGGAGTTTATTTCACCGGAAGAAAAGTTTTTATCATTAGCCGGACAATTTGAAGCTAATACACTTTATGGGTTTATCGATATTTTGGCAAAGACCCAGCAGGAAATGCGCTTTTCGCATCATACGAAAATATATTTAGAAACGGCCCTTTTAAAAATGGCCCAATATAAAGCTTCACCACAAGGGACAACTGCGGTCGATCCGGCTATTGAAGGTAAGGTAGCTTCACTTGAAAGTCGTTTAGGGCAACTGTCACAACAGCTTCAAAATGGTGGAGGGGGAGCCCCTGTTCAACAAAAAGAACAGGCCCGCCAGCGTGTACGTCCACAAGGAAATCAATATAATGCTCCAACAGGACGTATTCAGGAAGTATTAAAAACTGCAACAAAACCTGACCTGCAAAAAGTGAAATCTGCTTGGGCGGGTGGTTTGGCAAGCTTGCAAAAATCACATGCAGCTTTATTGGCGGATGCAGAGCCTGTAGCCGCAAATGCAAGTGCTTTTGTGATAAAATTCAAGTATGATATACATTGTCAAATGGTAGCTGACAACAGTGCACTTGTTTCATTGTTTACACAGCAAATCGCTTCGGAAGTAGGGATTCAATATGAACTTTTATGTATCCCGGAGCCGGCTTGGATGCGTTTGCGTGAAAACTTTATAAATGAAAATGGCTTAAATCAAAAAAAATCACCATCGGATGAAATGAATGCGGTGGAGGATTTAATAGAGGAGCCCCCTTTTCTTGACGATGTTCAAGTAATGGAAGCGCAAGATCCGCTCATTACAGAAGCCGAAAAACGTTTTGGAAAAGACTTTGTTGAGGTTATCGAAGAATAAATACACATTTTAAGGAGGAAATAAGATGCGTGGTATGGGTAATATGCAAGGCATGATGAAAAAAATGCAAAAAATGCAAAAAGAAATGATGGAAGCACAAGAGGCTTTAAATGCACAGTTATTTGAAGGTGCAGCAGGTGGCGGTATGGTGAAGGTAGTAATGAACGGCCAACGTCAAATGCTTGAAGTAAATTTAGATGAGTCTGTAGTAGATCCGGAAGATATCGAAATGCTGCAAGATTTAATTGTTATTGCAACAAACGAAGCATTGAAAAAAGTCGAAGAGACAACAAATTCTACAATGGGTAAATTCACACAAGGAATGAACCTTCCTTTCTAAGTTGAATCAAGTAGAACGTAGCGCACATCTCAAATATTGGGATGTGCCTTTTTAAAGAAGGGGGAACAGGATGCATTATCCAGAGCCGATATCTCGATTAATAGACAGCTTTATGAAACTGCCGGGCATTGGTCCGAAAACAGCAGCTCGACTGGCATTTCACGTATTAACAATGAAGGAAGATACTGTATCGACATTTGCGAAAGCGCTTGTCGATGCAAAACGCAATTTAATGTATTGCTCACAATGTGGTCATATAACAGATATCGATCCTTGTCACATTTGTTCAGATAAACAGCGTGATGTATCAACAATTTGTGTTGTGCAGGATCCGAAAGATGTAATAGCTATGGAAAAGATGCGTGATTATCAAGGTCTTTATCATGTGTTACACGGTGCAATTTCACCGATGGACGGGATAGGACCTGAAGATATTAATGTAGCTTCGTTATTGGGGCGCTTGCATGACGAGCGTGTACAAGAGTTAATTTTAGCGACGAACCCGACAATAGAAGGGGAAGCGACAGCGATGTATATTTCCCGCCTTGTTAAGCCATCAGGAATTCGCACTACACGTATCGCACATGGATTACCTGTTGGCGGAGATCTAGAATATGCGGATGAAGTAACTTTATCAAAAGCGCTGGAAGGTCGACGTGAGTTGTAATAGGAGGATGCCCCATGTTATTTTCTCGGAAAGGGAAACTCAAAAAAGAATTCGATGAGAAACTAGTTTCTTCTATTAAAGAGACAAAAGAAGCTTTACAAAGTGCGAAGGTAATTGAAGAATTAACCGACGATTATAATCTAGATGTAATTGCCGAACGAAAAAGAGCCGAAAGCATACATTATTACTTATATAAAGAAGCACGTGTACGTCGTGTACTAATTAAATAATCTTTTAGAAATAAGAAGCGAAGCAGTTGCATATGTTACCACTAAATAAAAAAGGATGGTGCTATGCAATACATAGTTTTAGCTATGGTCTGTTTTGTTGTCTTGTTTCTTTTTTTATTAAACAAAAACGCAAGAGGGAAAGTGTGGGAGTACTTTGCCTGGTTCTGGTTTAAAATAGCAGTTGTTATCGTTGTACTGTTTTTAGGGAACTTAATGATCGGGGCGGCAGGGTTACTTTTTTATGTGCCAATCAATTTCTTTTCAGTACTTACAATAGCAATATTAGGCATTCCCGGTATGATGTGCGTAACATTATTAATATTATTTAAATAAAAATAATAAAAACTATTGCTAAGTGAATAATATCGTGATATATTATTATAAGTCGCAAGGACGACAACGAATATCGAAAAAACATTTTAAAATAAATGTTGACATAACATTCTAAGAATGATAAGATATAAAAGTTGTCACATAAACGACGCA
>NZ_JCAXEX010000011.1:0-9517 GCF_059758555.1 Solibacillus sp. GQ1
CCTTTTGTAGTGGCTTTTTTGTTTAGTAAAACGTCTTTTTGTTTTACTAAATAAAAAAACGCAAAACAACCGAGCTGGCGAGGGCGTTAGTAGAGTTTTTAGAGGAAAATATTGTTTTCCGAATAAAAGAATAATAGAATTAAAACATAAAAAAAAAGACGTCCCTTTATCTTGGCGGATAAAACGTCTTTTCTCGGAGAACGCAACAAGTGCGCCCTTTTTAAATATTAATATAAGCCTATTATATAAAGAAAATGATGATTAATCAACATTTTCTGACCTGGTTTATTTTAATTTCGGATAAAAGAATTTCTTTTTATTGAAAACCACATTTGTCGCTTCTTCCTTTTTAAAGTTATGGGGGGAATGAATTATGGGAATTGAAAAAGTACAAATAGAACAAAGTGAAATATTGAAAATGCAAGTAGGAGCTGGATTGAGCTTACAAGGATGGGCTGACCTCGTACATCCTGAAAGTGATGGATACGTGACCGTAGCAACCAAAAACGCAGCTGGTGAATGGATTGAAAAGTGCTACCCATCATCTGAGTGGGTACAAAAGTTGGTACGACACAAAGATTTAAGTTGTTATGTATCGGTCAATTCGTTCTTTATTCCAAAACGCAACAACTCGAATGCGCGTCAAATCAACGCTTTTTACGTTGATTTAGACCACTACAAAGAGTTTTTATCACAAGAAGATGTAATGGCTGCTATTGACTTTTTGGTCAAAACAGAACGTCTTCCAGAACCAACAATGATTATTGATTCGGGTCGTGGATTGTATGCGATGTGGTTGATTGAAAGCGTTCCAGCAAAATTTAAAAGCGTCCAAAAGCTTTATAGTCACATAGAAAAGCATTTAATCGATGTGTTGAAAGATTTTGGTAGCGATCCTCAGGCATCTGATATTGCAAGGGTATTAAAAGCGCCATCTACCTATCATCATGTGACAGGAAAAATGGTTGAGGTACTACAATATAACGCAAATCACTATACAATGCGATTTATGCAACAGTGGTTTAATGATTCGGCTATGACAGATTATGATGAGCAGAAAATTGTTGAACGTAAAGTGAAAAACAAGCCCAGAACAAAGCGTTTACAGCATTTATATAACTTTTATTCGTTGGCGATTGCTCGCAGTGAAGATTTAATAAAACTTTGTGAAATGCGTTGTTATGAAATGTCTGGTCACCGCAATACATTGTTACATATGTTCGCCTATCAAATGTTTTTGATACATAACAACTATTATATTGTACGCAGTAAGGTTGCAGAGCTTAATGACAAGCTATCAGACCCAATTCCTACACCTGACCTTATAGCAGTCGTTAAAACGTGCTTAAGAGCTTATGAGGATCATCGAGAGGATATTACAAAGGGTTATAACTATAGAAACGATACAATCATCAAAAAGCTTGCAATCACATCGGACGAGCAACGTCAGTTAAAGACAATTATCGGCAAGGATGAAAAATATAATCGTAATAATACAAAACGTCGAGAGGCACGTCGAGAAGACGGTTTGACTGCTCGTGAGCGTGCGAAAATGGATTTAAGGGACAAAGTTCAAGAACTTAAAGAAAAGGGCTTAAAACAGTCAGAAATCGTTGTAAAATTAGGGGTTTCATTGAGTACAGTAAAAAGAAATTGGAAGTAGTATAACAAGGTGTCACGAAATGGCTCTTTATAAAGTGGGTGGTCGGGTTTGTTTTCCTGGACCACTTTTTTATTATGTTAGTTTATATAGTTTTTTAGGGGTAGATTAGGGTGTCACGAAATGGCTCTTTATAAAGTGGGTGGTGCTGTTTTGCTCTGGCTTTTAGCGATTAACATATATAGGATTTTATACAACAACCTATAGTTATACACTAATCAACCTTGATGATGCGGAGCAAGTTAGACTATGCCGACTATAACAATTCTTAATAGAACCAATTATGAAAAAAGAAAGTAAATAAATTGGACGAATCTTGTAAATAAGCATGATTCAGCCTAAAATAAGCTTAAGGTAGAGTTAAATTTAACTTATTTTATGGCTTAATTTAGGCTGTTTATGGAGGTGGATAAATGCTAATAGGAATTGGAAAAATCACGAAAGAATTAGGGATAGAATCACATACGTTGCATGGCTGGGAAAAGCGAGACTGGCTTGGTGACGTTTTGAAAGATCCAGACAATAACAATCAGCGTGTTTATAATGATCAACAGGTCGAGCGAATCTATTTAATCCATGAAATAATCAAGGGACAAAGAGAAAGAGGAATTAAACGGACTGATTTTGAAGAGGTTGAGGAAAAACTACTCGAACGATTTGGTGGAGAGGTCACGAAAAGAGAGACAGGATTGATGATTCATCCAAATTCGATGGATCAAATGGTCGAAATGATTCAATTGCAACAAAAAATGATGATGGAAATGCAGCAGCAAATCGAAAAATTACAAAACAAAGAGCTGCCAGTACCCGTCGATCACTCTGAAGTGCTTTCTGAAGTCCAAATTCAGCTTAAATTTAGCCAAGAACGTGAAGAAAAGTTGATCGGGCTCATCGAAAAACTACAAGACGACGTAGAAGAATTAAAAAAAATCCCGCCAAAATCCCGTTGGAAGTTCTGGTGAAAAATTAGAAGGAAAATTTCCCAAACGACGCTTTGGGAACGTTAAAAAATAGCTAATACTTGCTATCAAACTGTACTCTCTTTAAATTTAAATGACATAGTGATTATTATTTTTATGAGCGAAGGTGGGATAAAGATTGAGTAATAATAAAAATTCTAAACTTGAGAAATGGCGAAAAGATTATGCTGCGTTAGCTGTTGCAATAGGCTGTTTATATAGTGTTGTTGTAAGTTGGGGAGATAATTTGTTTATGTCTGCATTGCTATCTTTAGGAGTAATAATTTGTGGGACAATTGGCTTTTTTGATTTAAAACGTATTTTAAAAAGGGGATTTAAAAAGCATACAATTCATTACAAATAAACGTTCCCAAATGAAAGTTTGGGGATGCATTCAAAAGGTACGAATAACTGGTCAATAGTAAAGCGTTATGTTGCAAAGTAAAATTTGTAGCGTAGCGCTTTTTTTGTTTCCCAAGACGGGAGTCGAGACGATGAATACTGCGGATTACATTAAAGAAATTCATAGAAATACAGACGGATATATCACGTTTTTCCGTAAGCTTAAAGACGGCGTTAAGCAATACCATTACAAACTAGACGAGATTAACGACGCCCTGTTAAACGAATGGATCACGATCGATAGCTACGTATCTTTAAATAGTTTCTTCGTGCCTAAGCGTAATATCAGAACGCTACGTACGTTGCATAACTTATACGTAGACATCGACTGCTATACGGTCAATATGACGCCTGAGCAAGTCGTATATGAGCTAGAAAACGATCATTACGGCGTATCAATTCCGAAACCTAACATCGTCACATATAGCGGCCGTGGTATCATTATGAACCTTTTTATTATATTAAAGGCGTTGTACTTAATATAAATTAATGAAATATGAGCATAAATAATGTATTGAAGATTGCAAATATCATTTCAATTTCTTTTAAAAAAGTAGGTTCTGTTTTTATATTTTGTGTAATTATAATGGTTCCTATAATAACTAAACAGCTAATAAATATTAATAAATGATTATATTTCATTTAGATCACTACCAATCAATAGATTTAAATATATTACACTTTTAATATAACATTTGAAGAAAAAATAATGGAGATAATGAGTAAATTTGGTACAACTGGCTTATATATGAAAAAGGCACTAAACGTTGATTTAACAACACTTAGTGCCTTTTTCATATTACATTGATGTAGGTAGTATTTCTTTAATTCTAGTATTATAGTATCGAAATTGAACACTCCTATTTTACTACATATTTTTCCTTTACTTACAAAAGATTACAAGTTATAGTTTTATTATACAAAATACTTACTAAAAGGAGATTGAAAATGAAAAATTTGTTGAAAGTTATAATGGCAGGAATGATAATTGCAATTTTTACTACGTCTTCACTATTCCAGCCTATCGCATCTGCTTCTGCAGCGGCAAATAATACAGAGATTATTTTGGATACAAATTATGAGACTGAAGTAATTAAAGTAAATCCAGAAATTGAATTTACAACTCAAGATAGTCTACCACCTAGACAACCTGCAAAGGATCCATTCTGGATAGCTTTCACAGTTGCAATGGCTTCAATTGTTGGGATGACAACGGCACAGACGTTGACTGCCAATGCAGTTAATAATGGTATTGATTGGGCTTGTGATAAATATGATAAGTACACAGGTGTTAAACAATTATGTAAAATTTTTAATTAATATTATTAGTTATTTAAGCTCTCAATCTATTTAACAGATTGAGAGCTTATTTTATATGTTAAAAGTGTTTTGTTTCCTAAAATATAAAATGTTGTATACAATATTTTAATAAGATTATAGAAATTTGAAACTTTTTTTGATGCTAACTAGTAAAATTATATGAAGAATCATTAAAAATTGAATTTAATTAAATAAGTTAAACTAGGGGGATATAATTGAGTGATATAATCGGAACTTTAATAGGGATCGCAATAGGATTAGGAATAATATCATTAGGCGTTTTAATATTTATGTGGTCATTACCTATATTAATTAGATATTTTAAAAATAAAATATAAAATAAAAAATCTATTCTAATATTGCAAATGCAAATTAAAAAACAGCAACCAAAGAAATGATTTGGTTGCTGTTTTTATAACGTTGGCTTTAAAGACTAAAACTATCCCATGCCGTACCACACCAAACCTAATCATTCCAAGTTCCTCCTCACCGATATTTTTAGATCTATGGGGCATTATAAAGCGATGTTCAGGAACTTAGATTATTAGTTTTTTTTAATGTATGAAAATAGATATATTCATACATTCAAATGGCTTATTTTATTCGTTTTATGTCAATGTGATACAATAAGATACATTTAATGTATCTTATTGTATGGTTAGGAGTAAAAAAATGGGGAAAGAAAAGAATGTGCAGCCGTTAAGAACGGTTCAGGAAATCGAAGATATGAGATGGGCTTTGTCACGCTATGCAAGTGTAAGGGATTTGTTTTTATTTAACTTAGGGATTAATACGGGGTTGCGAGTGAGTGATCTAGTCCCTTTAAAAGTAAAAGATGTTAAAGAAAAAATTCATTTGGTCATTATGGAGCAAAAAACTGGGAAAACCAAACGGTTTATGGTTCCTAAAGGTATTAGGGAAGTCATTGAAGGCTATATTCGGGGGATGCAAGAGGAAGATTACTTGTTTCCAAGTCGAAAAGGTAATGGGCCGATCAGTACGACGCAAGCGTACAGAGCTTTGCAAAAAGCAGCAGTTGCTCTTGGACGTGATGATATCGGTACGCATACCATGAGAAAAACATTCGGGTACCATCATTACAAGCGAAATAAGGACGTGGCCACTTTACAAATTTTATTTAATCATTCAGCCCCATCCATCACTTTGAAGTACATAGGAATTACTGATGACGAAATTGATAAGTCGTTAGAAGATTTTTCACTCTAAAAGAAGGGTTTTCTTTTGGTTTAGTGTGAAAAAATGCTGTTTATACTGTTTTAAAATGGTTATATATAACATTTCCAATTCATATAAATAATGTAAATTGAGGAAAATTATCTTTTAGAATTGAACTTTTGAAAAAAAGCTGTATAATATTAAACATAAACATTAAATATAGCCACGCGTATCGTGTGACTATATTTTGAAATATTGATATATCATGCGTATCGCATGGTAAAGAAAAAATTCAGTCATGCGTATCGTGAGGCTGAATTTTTTTTAAAAAAATTTATGTTCAATTTTAAAAGGAAACATATCTTAGTAAGAGTAAAACAAACTGCTAGTTGTTCATGCGTATCGCATGGACAAAAACGCAAAAAGTTTTTGAGTATGGTATAAAAGGTAGCTAAAATAAACAAAATACCAATATCACGCGTATCGCGTGAGGAAAAAAGATTAGTCATGCGTATCGCAAGGCTAATCTTTTTTTATAAATAAATAGGATTATATCTAAATATATCCAATTTATGGCATTCTCTTTTTAATTTATTAAACAAATCAATGGTTAATTGTTCTTTTTTTGAAAACACAGGTTTAGTTAAATCGATTTTATAATAAGCCTGCAAAACCCATAAGATTGTATCTGCTAATTGTAACATTAACGATTTTTTTGATTCCAAAATAAAGTCATCAGGGTAAAATTTATTAGTATTAAATAATGCTTCAGAAATTAGTTTGGATTCATGGATATCTCCTTGAGCGCGAATTAAAACATATTCATCAACAAACTTTTTTTCTAATTCATTAAAAAAGTAAGGAATTAACATTTTATAATCTAATAATTTTTCTTTCGCAGTTAATGAATTTAAATGCCCAATCAAGTAATTTTTGTTTAAAATCCCTACACATATTTCGAGTTTATTAGCTATACAAATATCAATCAAACCTTCTAATACACCAAATCTCTCAGACATATCGAGTTTTCCCCATAAAGAAGTGCCCCGAATAATTTCTGTAGCATGGAAATAAATCCCATCAAAGAAATCTAACTTTCCTTTTATATCATTCATTTCTTCAATAGAAAAACTAAGACTTCCAACTCTGCTAGCGATTAATTGTCTTTTATTTTCCAATAGTAGTGCTATTTGGTTATATACTGTTTTCCATTGAGTATTGTTAATATAGATTCCACCATACAAAAAATTAGGCTGGCTTGTATCTAGTAATCCTGAATTACCTGCTTCGTCCACATATAATAATCCCAAAATTGCCACCTCACTTTTTGTTGTTAGCTAGTAATTTAAAGTTAATACTTACTAAAGTTAATCATATTTTACATTAAATATTATAATATGGAAAGTGCATAAAATATGAAAAAAAAGTGGTGTAATCATTGATATTATTGGATTTGTTTTTTTTATAATTCAAAAAAAGTTGTTATAATACAACTTTAAGTTGTGTAAATTACAACTTTGAAATAAAATATTTGATATATAACAACATTTGTTGAAATAAAAACAACTAGAGGTGGTATTTATGAGAAGAGGACGGTCGAGAGAAAATATATATTGGGGCGCGTTTATTTTAAAATGGTTTGAATTGCTTCAGGACCCAAACTTTACTGGAACAGATTATAAAGTACTATTCTATTTGTGTTCAAAAATGGATTCAAGAACTAATAACATATATACAAAACAAGTACAAATTGCGAATGAATTAAATATGGACAAAGGGAATATATCAAAATCAATTAAAAAATTAAAAGATGAACAATTTATAGTAAAAATAGAAAACGGATTTATGTTTAATCCACATTTATTTTATGTAGGAAAAGCACAAAGAGCAGATAGAGAGGAAATCAGGGATCAATTTGATTCGTTGCTTAAGCAACCTAGGTTTTTTATGGATGAGGATGAAGGTGAATTAGTTGATAATAAATTATTCGAGGGGGTACATGTTCGAAGAGGAGGAATAAAAGATTTAGGAGCTCCATTTTAATAATCTTACGTATCTAGGTAAGTAACTACCAAATCACCGTCACCATTTCTTGATATAGCCTATTGAGATTGTTCCCCTCTATTGCTTGAAAAGGGCATTTTGGAGCTTTACTATATTAAAAAAATATAATAGAATTAAAGTATTAAATTACTTTTACTTTATTTATTATTGTCAATGCCACTGGCATTAGACGTTTTTGAACTTTCAAAGCCTTTGGGTTTTAAAACAGGGAAAGCATAGCTATGCCCTTTTTTAACACCCAGAGGCTTTTTTGCGTTCAAAAATAACCAAAAAGGAGCTGGGGACAGATGAAAGATACACCAAAAATGATTTCATATAACGACTTAAAAGAAGTGATTATGAACAAGAGGAAGGCAGTTAATGACAGGTTTAAACCAATGACGAGAGGTATTCAAACGATGATGACAGGAGAATTTGAGCTATAAAATAGATCACAAAAGACAGGTAGAGTAAAACAAAAAATGGGAGGTAGGAAGTCCAAAAATAACAGCAACATAAGCAATACCAGTAAGAAAATCACCATGCAGCGAAACATGTAAACATTCGTACACTTGTAACTAAGCTTGCTAGCAGCTATTCGAGAGAAGACTTTTGTCGGTTACAACGAGATCGAGCCAACGGCTCACCTGTTTTCAGGAATATCTCATTTTATTACTCATCCTTATCCAGCGGGAGTTTCCGTCTCTTTGCTTCAAAACTAAAAAAATTTCATTAAGAAATTTTTGAGTTTCGGCAAAGAGACGGAAACAGGCACATCGCTCAAATCTCACTTACAGCAACGTTTAGAAGCACTTATATCAGCTGTATTTTATGTAGTTTTCAGTGAGATGCTTTATTTTTGCGAATGGGTGAGGTCTGCACTTTTTTAGAAAGGACAAGGTTATGACAAAAGGAAATTCAGCCATTATGAATCAAACGATGAAGCTTTTTAAGCATACGCGTAGTGGATCTTATGCGACGCGTGATCGCTATTTAAAGAGCTGCAAGACATTCGTCAATTTCTTGGACGAAAATTTTAAAATGAAAAACTTACGAAATTTACAAGATAAGCATTTAGTGGCTTTTGCTGAGTATCGACAAGCAGAAGGAATTAGTGATAAAACGCTCAAAAATGATTTAGGGGCGATCCGTTACCTGCATGACATGGTTCCCAATGCTAAGTATGAACTGGCTTCTAATCAGCAATTAAAGCAAGAATACGATGTGTATTTGAATAAAACGATTGCTGTGACGGGGGATCGTGGCTGGACGGACAGCGAATATAAAGAAATGCAGCAACTTTTATCTACACAATCTGCGAATTTACGTGTAGCAGCGATTACAAGCGATGTGATGACGATTTCACGAACGATGGGCCTTCGAGTGAGTGAGGCTGTTTGTATGCGACGTTCACAAGCTGAAAAAGCACTGCGAACTGGTCATTATGAGGTTTTAGGGGAAGCAAAAAATGGGATGCACCGTTCTGTTCCTCTTTCACCAGAAGTACATCAATTATTAATCGATAGACTTCCTAATATTGAGCGTGGAGGCCGTTTATTCATTGCTGAAGGCGAAAAAGCACATCAGGTAGTCAATCGTATTGAAAAGCATTTAGAACGTTATAGAGGGGCTGTAGAGACGCTAGAAGGTGCAACTAAGCGTATAGATATATCAAATGAGGTCAATCCATTAACTTTTCATGGGTTGCGTTACAGCTATGTACAGGATCGTATGACGGATTTACAAGCTGGAGGTCTGAGCTGGAAAGCAGCAGCCAAGATTGTGACACAAGAGGTTGGCCATGGACGTATAGAAGTTATTAAAGTTTATACCAACGGTAAATAACAGGGTTGTGTAAATAGATATTAAATATTGACCAATTATTTTAGTATTGCCGCCAAGGTACTAGATAAATGTATAGTTAGGTCGATTAAATCAATTTCGATTCGTCTGAGAG
>NZ_JCAXEX010000012.1:0-2902 GCF_059758555.1 Solibacillus sp. GQ1
CATGCGTCACCGCACTTCCACCTCGAACCTATCTACCTGATCGTCTTTCAGGGGTCTTACTTACTTGCGTAATGGGAAATCTCATCTTGAGGGGGGCTTCATGCTTAGATGCTTTCAGCACTTATCCCGTCCATACATAGCTACCCAGCGATGCCTTTGGCAAGACAACTGGTACACCAGCGGTATGTCCATCCCGGTCCTCTCGTACTAAGGACAGCTCCTCTCAAATTTCCTACGCCCACGACGGATAGGGACCGAACTGTCTCACGACGTTCTGAACCCAGCTCGCGTACCGCTTTAATGGGCGAACAGCCCAACCCTTGGGACCGACTACAGCCCCAGGATGCGATGAGCCGACATCGAGGTGCCAAACCTCCCCGTCGATGTGGACTCTTGGGGGAGATAAGCCTGTTATCCCCGGGGTAGCTTTTATCCGTTGAGCGATGGCCCTTCCATGCGGAACCACCGGATCACTAAGCCCGTCTTTCGACCCTGCTCGACTTGTAGGTCTCGCAGTCAAGCTCCCTTATGCCTTTACACTCTACGAATGATTTCCAACCATTCTGAGGGAACCTTTGGGCGCCTCCGTTACTCTTTAGGAGGCGACCGCCCCAGTCAAACTGTCCGCCTGACACTGTCTCCTACCCCGCTAAGGGGCATGGGTTAGAAGTTCAATACAACCAGGGTAGTATCCCACCGACGCCTCCTTCGAAGCTGGCGCTCCGAGATCTCTGGCTCCTACCTATCCTGTACAAGTTGTACCAAAATTCAATATCAGGCTACAGTAAAGCTCCACGGGGTCTTTCCGTCCTGTCGCGGGTAACCTGCATCTTCACAGGTACTATAATTTCACCGAGTCTCTCGTTGAGACAGTGCCCAGATCGTTACGCCTTTCGTGCGGGTCGGAACTTACCCGACAAGGAATTTCGCTACCTTAGGACCGTTATAGTTACGGCCGCCGTTTACTGGGGCTTCAATTCACAGCTTCGCTTGCGCTAACCGCTCCTCTTAACCTTCCAGCACCGGGCAGGCGTCAGCCCCTATACGTCACCTTACGGTTTTGCAGAGACCTGTGTTTTTGCTAAACAGTCGCCTGGGCCTATTCACTGCGGCTTCTCTAGGCTATGCACCCAAAGAAGCACCCCTTCTCCCGAAGTTACGGGGTCATTTTGCCGAGTTCCTTAACGAGAGTTCTCTCGCACACCTTAGGATTCTCTCCTCGACTACCTGTGTCGGTTTGCGGTACGGGCACCTCTCACCTCGATAGAGGCTTTTCTTGGCAGTGTGAAATCAGGAACTTCGCTCATACGAGCTCGTCATCACAGCTCAACGTTATAGTATGCGGATTTGCCTACATACACGCCTTACTGCTTGAACACGCGCAACCAACGGCGTGCTTACCCTATCCTACTGCGTCCCCCCATTTCTCAAACGGTGAGGAGGTGGTACAGGAATATCAACCTGTTGTCCATCGCCTACGCCTATCGGCCTCGGCTTAGGTCCCGACTAACCCTGAGCGGACGAGCCTTCCTCAGGAAACCTTAGTCATACGGTGCATGGGATTCTCACCCATGTTTCGCTACTCATACCGGCATTCTCACTTCTAATCGCTCCACCAGTCCTTCCGGTCTGACTTCAACGCTATTAGAACGCTCTCCTACCACGCATACTCAAAGTATGCATCCACAGCTTCGGTGAATCGTTTAGCCCCGATACATTTTCGGCGCAGCGTCACTCGACCAGTGAGCTATTACGCACTCTTTAAATGATGGCTGCTTCTAAGCCAACATCCTGGTTGTCTAAGCAACGCCACATCCTTTTCCACTTAACGATTACTTGGGGACCTTAGCTGGTGGTCTGGGCTGTTTCCCTCTTGACTACGGATCTTATCACTCGCAGTCTGACTCCCGTGTATAAATATCCGGCATTCGGAGTTTGTCTGAATTCGGTAAAGCGAGATGCCCCCCTAGTCCAAACAGTGCTCTACCTCCGGTATTCTCAATCACGAGGCTAGCCCTAAAGCTATTTCGGAGAGAACCAGCTATCTCCAGGTTCGATTGGAATTTCTCCGCTACCCACACCTCATCCCCGCACTTTTCAACGTGCGTGGGTTCGGGCCTCCAGTGAGTGTTACCTCACCTTCACCCTGGACATGGGTAGATCACCTGGTTTCGGGTCTACGACCACGTACTAATTCGCCCTATTCAGACTCGCTTTCGCTGCGGCTCCGTCTTCTCAACTTAACCTCGCACGTAATCGTAACTCGCCGGTTCATTCTACAAAAGGCACGCTATCACCCATTAACGGGCTCTAACTACTTGTAGGCACACGGTTTCAGGATCTATTTCACTCCCCTTCCGGGGTGCTTTTCACCTTTCCCTCACGGTACTGGTTCACTATCGGTCACTAGGTAGTATTTAGCCTTGGGAGATGGTCCTCCCGGATTCCGACGGAATTTCACGTGTTCCGCCGTACTCAGGATACACTCTGGAGGGAATGAACTTTTGACTACAGGGCTTTTACCTCGTTTCGCGGACCTTTCCAAGTCGCTTCGTCTAATTCATTCTTTTGTAACTCCGTATAGAGTGTCCTACAACCCCAAAGAGCAAGCTCTTTGGTTTGGGCTCTTCCCGTTTCGCTCGCCGCTACTCAGGGAATCGAATTTTCTTTCTGTTCCTGCAGGTACTTAGATGTTTCAGTTCTCTGCGTCTGTCTTCAACACGCTATGAATTCACGTGAAGATACTATCCGATTAAAGATAGTGGGTTCCCCCATTCGGAAATCCCCGGATCAAAGCTTACTTACAGCTCCCCGAGGCATATCGGTGTTAGTGCCGTCCTTCATCGACTCCTAGTGCCAAGGCATCCACCGTGCGCCCTTATTAACTTAACCAAAAGTTAAC
>NZ_JCAXEX010000013.1:0-2538 GCF_059758555.1 Solibacillus sp. GQ1
CGTTTAAATTAAATACGAGTTTAACTTGTTCATTTTAATATTCAACATCGAGAATCGTGTGGGATATGAATTACTTTTATAATCCGAGGTTCCGTTTATAAACTTTTCCCCACTTAGTTCTCTATATAAATCAGTCCGTGATTTCCCTGAGAGAGAAAATAAAATTACCAGCATTCGATTTTTTCTCAAATTCGCTGTAATAAGAAACCTGAGAGAATACGGGGAATAGTAGAATGGAAATAATTTCTCTACTTTGTAATTTATTAATTACACACATAGATTATGTTTTAATATAAAACTTATATAAAGTCATTTTCAAAGTAAAAACGCTCCCTTATGGAAGGAAGCGTTTAGATTATTCATTTTGGTAACTTATAGATTGTTCATGGTATTCAAGTAGTGCCTGGGTTAATTGTTTTGGAAACTTTTCTTCGATATAAGCTGCGATATACAGCTTCTTATCTACTTCCATTTGAGCAGAACGGAAAAGTTTCTGGAAAAGGGTTGTTTTTCTTTGTTGCGAATAATGCTGTACTGCTTCATTTTGCAAACGGTTGAGTACAATTTGTTCAATTGCCTTTTCCCTAATACGAATTGCGATATCCTCTTTATTCGAAGCCATGATTTCCTCGACTTTCTTTTTCAATTCAGCATTTTCCTGTTCAAGTTTTTTCGTAGCTTCTTGGATCTCCCCCAATTCTTGTGAAGGTTCTGGAGGGAGAGCTTTGATTTCCTGTTTAAAAAAATCATAATTTAAACTTAACTGCATTTGTTCAGTATCTTCGTCTTGTTCCATTTTAAACAAACCTGTCTTCATAATCTGCTCCAGTGCTTGGCTCATGGCATTGAGTCTGTATTCAATATTGTCGGGCATCCCAACTTCTGTTGAGGACGGAGTTCTTTTTTTGATAATATGGCCATCTTTATTAATACGTAACAGCTGCTTTAACCCTTTTACACGATACTCGTCTTTTAATAGCAAAATCATACGCAGTTTTATAACCGCTTTAAAATCTAAACGAATAACAGATGCTGTAGTTGGATTTGAGGCTTCATCATCAAAGAGATACTCTTCAAACGGTTTAATATAGTAACGTATCTGTGCGTCAGTGACATTAAACCAGCTGGCTACTTCAGGTGTTGAATAGTATTTTTTTTCAATGAGGTCGGACAAATAAGGTTCCGATAAAAAGAATTGTTCAGTTGGTGTTTCTTTAATTACTAAATATAACGGGTCATCTGCAAAAATTTCTTTAATACGTTTTTCTATCGAAATCGTTTGTTCCACTTTTCTTCTCTCCTGTTCTACGGGGAATTTTCCTATTCTATGCATTGCTAAAATTACTTCTCTACTTTTTTCTATTCTTAATGGTTCGGTTTTATACCAATTTTTTAAAAAAGAGAATGAAAAGATGTACTATAAGTTAACTAAACAGTTTTTTTCAAAATTAATGGTGAATTTTAATTAAGGTAGAGAAGGTATATAATCTAGCCAGCAATGAACTTAATTCTGAAACAGAAAATGACTGAAGTAAAAACTACTTACGATATGAAATCTTATAAAGATGAACTTCTATTATTATCTCGGTCAGTATTATGAGAAGTTTGGATATTCAGAAGAAGAGATTAAATATCCATTCAAGCGTGCAGAAATTTTTTTGGGAGTATTAAAACGAGAAGCTCATTTAAAAAATTTGAGGGAATTGAAAGGGCACTGGCTTATTTAACTTGTGTTAATTTATGATAAGAGGCGTTTCTAAAATATTTAATAAGGCCCCTGTTTCCATTTTTACTTTTTAAAAACTTTGGAATCGGTGAGGCGAATTGATTGGACTTCCCCTCAATTTATACAAAAAGTATAAATCTTTTCGGATCCAACATACGAAACTTACTTTTTTCTCAGCAACAAGTAGTCTATAGCTTCATGGAATTCAGAACCTCCCCTATTTTTTTATTTTTGATCTTCAATAGGTGTCATATTAATTTCCTCTTTTTCTACTTATATATAAAATATATACATGATTTCTGTAAAAAAGTTACAATGTTAGAATGTTAATATTAATTCTACTCTCTTTATTTACCATTGGAGAAATCAGAAACTTTAAATATGAAAAAGGTTTTTAGTTACTAGTAATTGTAATACTTCTGGGCATACTCGAGATGTAATTTTGAAAGGGGGAATTACCTTTTTCATAACTTCTTTGCAAGACAAGGTTAAACAGTAAGGTTGTTATATATGGGGGAATATTATACTGAGCTTGACTTAGTTGATGATAGAAACGCAAATATATATATTAATTATACTAAATCAAAAAAATTTATAAAAAACTATTGCTAAGTGAATAATATCATGATATATTATTATAAGTCGCAAGGACGACAACGAATATCGAAAAAACATTTTAAAATAAATGTTGACATAACATTTGAGAAATGGTAAGATATAAGAGTTGTCACTGAGACGACACAATGAACCTTGAAAACTGAACAAGCAACGTTAATGAAACAAGCTTCTTAAATGAAGCAAACAATAGATTC
>NZ_JCAXEX010000015.1:0-1027 GCF_059758555.1 Solibacillus sp. GQ1
ACTTAGCGTTTTTTTGTTGCCTTAAAAGCTCTATTAAGATAATAAACAAAGCTGCTAGATTTAAGCGCTGAATAATTTTTTATCTATATTATGCTGTCTCATAATATAGATAAAAAACGTGTGTTGAAATATAATTGCTTCAATAAACCCACAACCAGAATTTCTTTTAAACTAATATTATTTTATTGCTACTGTGAAAGGAAACTTCCTCGATCACTATGGGGAGGGTGTACAAATAAAGGTAGAACAAGATAGTAGGCGGGAGCAGAAAAGATGCGGAGATTTTCCGGATATTTAATGAAGGTCTGTTGGGAACATGCAAGTAGTTTAGTTGACGCTATGTTAGAGGCTGTTTAAATCGATTTCCCATTAATAATGCAAATAGAGGTATCAAAATCCCTGGTTCACTAAAAAGAATGCTAAAAAGCAATTTAAAAGGTAATAACAAGGATTTAACACCCAATCGTGGAATCCCAATAAAGCTGAGGTATGCATAAACACCATCAAATGAAATTGCACCATTCTAAGAGCATATAAAAACAGAAATTATTATAATTGAATAATAAAGAATATAGAAGATAATGGAAATAACATAAAGATAAAGAGTATATTGAGAAAGCAATAGGTGGAAATAATTAAAATGTATCTTCTATCAATACTTAAAAAAATAATGATAAATGTAAGACATTTTCTTGACAGCTTTAGTCTATAAAATGTATAAATAAGTAGTCGTATATTCTAAAACACTTGATATTTATAAGTAATATTAATAATTATATAAGAATGATTTATAAATATTAAAAACAAGTCTTGATAAAGTCAGTCAAACATATTAGAATTTCGTTATACTAAGTAAACGTTTTCATGAGCAAACTCGATTGGTGAATGGAAGAAATAGAAATTTATATATTTTTTAAAAATAATTTCAAAAAAGGTATTGCATTATAAAAAAAGTAATGATATTATAAATCTTGTCCTTAAGAGAAAGGACATGCGGTTACGAAAGAGTAATCAGCAAATACCCATT
>NZ_JCAXEX010000016.1:0-821 GCF_059758555.1 Solibacillus sp. GQ1
GAGCTATAGGCCCATAGTATGGTGGGTTTGGACGGAATCGAACCGCCGACACTTAGAGCTTCAATCTAATGCTCTACCAACTGAGCTACAAACCCATAAAAAAAATGGCGGTCCCGACCGGGATCGAACCGGCGATCTCCTGCGTGACAGGCAGGCATGTTAACCGCTACACCACGGGACCAACATCTAAAGTAAAAATATTAAAAATGGAGGAGGTAGAGGGATTCGAACCCCCGCGCGGTGTTACCCGCCTGTCGGTTTTCAAGACCGATCCCTTCAGCCAGACTTGGGTATACCTCCAAAGGGAATAAAATATAAATGGTGGAGCCTAGCGGGATCGAACCGCTGACCTCCTGCGTGCAAGGCAGGCGCTCTCCCAGCTGAGCTAAGGCCCCATTAATAATGGTCGGAATGACAGGATTCGAACCTACGACCCCTTGGTCCCAAACCAAGTGCTCTACCAAGCTGAGCTACATTCCGAATATGTCAGTAAAAATATATTATGGCGCGCCCGGCAGGAGTCGAACCCACAACCTTCTGATCCGTAGTCAGACGCTCTATCCAATTGAGCTACGGGCGCGCATTATTAGAGATAAGATTTATAAAATGGTGCCGAGGGCCGGAATCGAACCGGCACGGTGATCACTCACCGCAGGATTTTAAGTCCTGTGCGTCTGCCAGTTCCGCCACCCCGGCATTTTGGAGCGGAAGACGAGGTTCGAACTCGCGACCCCCACCTTGGCAAGGTGGTGTTCTACCACTGAACTACTTCCGCAAAATGCTTAAGATCTATTTACTCTGACAGTATGTATAATTTTATA
>NZ_JCAXEX010000017.1:0-579 GCF_059758555.1 Solibacillus sp. GQ1
TATTTGTTTAATGGTGGAGGATGACGGGCTCGAACCGCCGACCCCCTGCTTGTAAGGCAGGTGCTCTCCCAGCTGAGCTAATCCTCCAACGCTGGATACTACTTATGTATCTTTTTGGTGACCCGTACGGGATTCGAACCCGTGTTACCGCCGTGAAAGGGCGGTGTCTTAACCACTTGACCAACGGGCCTATTTGTAAATTTGCCTGGCGGAGAGTAAGGGATTTGAACCCTTGATGCAGGGTTACCCGCATACACGATTTCCAATCGTGCTCCTTCGGCCACTCGGACAACTCTCCAAGATTTAATGGCTCCGAAGGCAGGACTCGAACCTGCGACCTGCCGGTTAACAGCCGGATGCTCTACCAACTGAGCTACTTCGGAATAATTTTATAACAGCCTAGCGACGTCCTACTCTCACAGGGGGAAGCCCCCAACTACCATCGGCGCTAAAGAGCTTAACTTCCGTGTTCGGTATGGGAACGGGTGTGACCTCTTTGCCATCATCACTAGACTATTTGTTTGAAAGACACTACTTATTATACCATACTTTTCTTATTTGTCAAGTATTTTTTATAAT
>NZ_JCAXEX010000018.1:0-420 GCF_059758555.1 Solibacillus sp. GQ1
CATTTATGGGGCCTTAGCTCAGCTGGGAGAGCGCCTGCCTTGCACGCAGGAGGTCAGCGGTTCGATCCCGCTAGGCTCCACCATATTTTTTGTAACCAAAATAAAGATCCTGGCGGTGTAGCTCAGTTGGCTAGAGCACTCGGTTCATACCCGAAAGGTCGTGGGTTCGACTCCCTCTGCCGCCATCTTAAAGGACCTTTAGCTCAGTTGGTTAGAGCAGACGGCTCATAACCGTCCGGTCACAGGTTCGAGTCCTGTAAGGTCCACCAGTTAACGTACTAATCATAACGGAGGTATACCCAAGTCTGGCTGAAGGGATCGGTCTTGAAAACCGACAGGCGGGTAACACCGCGCGGGGGTTCGAATCCCTCTACCTCCTCCATTTTTACAAACTGGGTACTAAAAACAGGTTCAAACATT
>NZ_JCAXEX010000019.1:0-396 GCF_059758555.1 Solibacillus sp. GQ1
TTAGAGAATTTTTATTCTGACAGTATATAAAATGATTATAAAACTGGTGAGCCATGAAGGACTCGAACCTTCGACCCTCTGATTAAAAGTCAGATGCTCTACCAACTGAGCTAATGGCTCTTGATTAAAATGGTGGAGGATGACGGGCTCGAACCGCCGACCCCCTGCTTGTAAGGCAGGTGCTCTCCCAGCTGAGCTAATCCTCCCAAAAAAAATAAGCGAAGCGACGTCCTACTCTCGCAGGGGGAAGCCCCCAACTACCATCGGCGCTAAAGAGCTTAACTTCCGTGTTCGGTATGGGAACGGGTGTGACCTCTTTGCCATCATCACTTCACTTAATTATTTAGTTAAAAGAAACTTCATTCTTTCAAAACTGGATAAACGTTTCATTGAATT